>JBEANW010000231.1:0-24939 GCA_041165225.1 Cyanobacteriota bacterium
TCGACACTGGATGGACAATCGCGGTGTCGGACAATACAACCTGTCTGCCCTCTGTGCTGTGCTGGCTAAAGAATACGAATGGGCAAAAAAGCTTAATTCTCAAGCTCGTCAAGCATCTGCCGAACGCGCTTGGCAATCGATTAAGCGTTTTTATGACAACTGCAAAAATCCAGCTATCAAGAAAAAAGGTTATCCCAGATTCAAGAAATCGCGCTCTGTTGAGTACAAGACTACTGGCTATAAACTTTCTGAAGATAGACAATCTATCACTTTCACTGATGGTTTTAAGGCTGGTAGTTTACGTATGATTGGAGCTTTTGATTTGAACTACTATCAATCCGAACAAATTAAACGAGTTCGAGTTGTGCGTAGAGCAGATGGGTATTACGCTCAATTTTGTGTTGCTATTGACCGACTCGAAGTAGTCGAACCAACCGAGCAAGTAATTGCTCTTGATGTTGGATTGATGCACTTCTACACCGACAATCAAGGGAACAAAGTTGAAAATCCCCGTCACCTGAGAAAGTCGGAAAAAGCTCTTAAACGTCTGCAAAAACAAGTAAGTCGTAAGGTTAAAGGTTCTAACAAACGAAAGATAGCGATTAATAAACTGGGAAGAAAGCACCTTAAAGTCTCGCGCCAGCGTAAAGATTTTGCTGTGAAATTGGCAAGATGCGTGGTCAAATCTAATGATTTGGTGGTGTTCGAGAAACTGATGGTGCGTAACATGGTCAAGAATCGCCATCTTGCCAAGAGTATTAGCGATGCTGCATGGAGACAATTTTTTGAGTGGCTTGAGTACTATGGACGGGTATTTGGCAAAGTTGTCATTGCTGTTCCGCCTCAATACACTAGCCAAGAATGCAGTTCTTGCCATCGAATCGTTAAAAAGTCTTTGTCTGAAAGAACCCACGCTTGTGAGTGTGGCTGCATTCTCGATAGGGACGAAAACGCCAGCCGTAATCTTTTGGCAAAAGGATTGGAATATTTGAGTAGGGGGGGACACTCCCGAATTAAAGACACTGCGTTGGGCGGGTTTCCCGACTTGAAGCAAGTGTCTGGTACGCCCAAGGACATTTGAACCTCTGTTCGATAAGTAAAAGCTTGTTGAATAAGTTTGGTGGTTGATTTGGGAACCCCGCGCTATATTGCTTTAGCAATTAGCGTCGGGAGGATGTCAGGCTCCCCATATTGACAATCTAATCGTTCTGCCAAATTTAGTCTCATCTTTAGCTATAATGCCGAGCAGATTGAGTCGATTACGCCATAAATTATGACTACCAGTATTAGATTACCCCGTCAATTTCGCCTTACTCTCTCCCAAAGCCTTACCTTAATTGGACTAGTAATCACCCTCAGCTTTGTGGCGATCGCTTTTCTCGCTCCCACATTACAAACTATGGGCTGGTTACAAGATCCCACGGAAGCCCTTGCTAATCCGATCCATGAAGCACCAGGGGCTAGCTATTGGTTTGGGACAACTCGCCAGGGCTATGATGTTTTTTCTCGTACTTTATTTGGCACTCAAGCCGCTTTAAAAGTAGTTGTGCTGGCAACCACGATGAGCCTAATACTGGGAGTTCCCTTGGGATTAATTAGCGGATATCTAGGAGGCAAGATTGATCGGATTTTGATCTTCTTTATGGATACGATCTATACTTTGCCAGGATTGCTACTGTCTGTCACCCTGGCTTTTGTGGTGGGACAAGGGATCTTCAATGCAGCGATCGCTCTCAGTATTGCCTATATTCCTCAGTACTATCGGATTGTTCGCAACCATACCACCAGTGTTAAGACCGAACTGTTTATTGAAGCAGCCCAGGCGATGGGCGCACCTACCAGCAGAATTTTAACCCGCTATCTGTTTTTCAATGTAATTCAAAGTGTTCCTGTCTTGTTTACCCTCAATGCTGCCGATGCCATTCTCATCTTGGGTGGTTTAGGTTTTCTTGGTTTAGGACTCCCTCCTGAAGTCCCAGAATGGGGTCACGATCTACGTCTGGCATTAGATGCTTTACCCACAGGGATTTGGTGGTCTGCGACTTTTCCTGGTTTAGCCATGACCACCTTAGTTACAGGTTTATCTTTAGTCGGGGAAGGATTAGGAGATATGCTAAATCCTGCCAGAAGTAGCAAATAAGCGATCGCTACTGTCAAAGTTTCAATACGATTACTTTGTTTGTCTGGATCTAAATATCGATTTTAACTAGTTGACCAAACCTAATTATTTGTAGGATGGATTTGAGCGTAAATTAGCTTAATCTGCATAACTGAAAACTTGGCTGGCAGTGAGTTGCAGTTGAGGAAACAGTTGACACTTAATTAAGTCATCATTTTGATAAACATTTTCTTGATAAAGTCCATGATCTAATAACAGCAGTGTTAGTTTGTTTTCTTGAGGATCAACAATCCAGTACTCAGCTATTCCTCTTGCTGCATACTCCGATCTTTTGTAACGATAATCTCTGTCTCGATTGATTTTTCCAGGAGATACTACTTCTACAACCAAAGCGGGGGGAAGCATATCAATATTGATTGTACTTCGTTGATTGCTGTAGAGATCGTTCGCTAGATTTTCTGTAAGCACCATTAAATCTGGTAAACGAACAGTTGCTCTACTGCCACTGACTACAATCTCAGTATCTTTACAGCGGAGAAGACGGGGAGAAATAAACTGAGCAAAGATTAGCAGCAGCTTAATGGCAATTTCGGCATTCTGTGGACTTTCAGGGGGCATCTCGCTTAAATTTCCTGACATCAACTCATAATGTTTTTCGGCAGTGTTTTCCCAAGCTAAATATGCTTTGAGAGTTAGTAGATTGGTAGCAGCAGTCATCTTAGGAATCAGTTAATTTCTCTATATTTTCATTTTAGCAATGGTCAAGATTTTGCTTCGATTCTGGTAAATGTTTATTGATCATCGGGATAACCATAACTTGTTGGGTGGGGTATCCTACCTACACTGCGGGTTTAGCTTGTCGTTACAATTACATTATCTTCAGAGTTCGGAGTTTTAAATGAAGATTATATATTTTTAATTATTTAATTGATTTAATCAGTCAGATTGCTAGATTACTAATACTAAATTCAGATTTTCATTCCCTAGTTAAGCGAGTAGTGACAGATGCAACCTAACAACCCCCAGAAGTTTACCGAAAAAGCTTGGCAGGCGATCGCCAATGTCCAAGATATCGCCAAGCAGCATCAGCATCAGCAGGTGGAAACGGAACACTTATTTAAGTCTCTAATCACGGAAGAAGGATTAGCCAGCAGTATTTTTAACAAGGCTGATGTGAGTGTTCAATCTCTTCGCCAAAAAGTTGATCAGTTTATTGCTCAACAACCCAAGGTTAGTAACTCGAATAGCAGTGTCTTTCTAGGACGCAGTTTAGATACGCTGTTGGACAGTGCGGAGAAGTATCGCACCGAGTTTGGGGACGACTATATTTCCATTGAGCATCTGGTATTAGGCTTTACTCAAGACGATCGCTTTGGGCGCAAGTTGCTACAAGAAGTGGGCTTAACTGAAAACAAATTAAAGGACATTATTAAACAAGTGCGCGGCAAGCAAACGGTAACCGACCAAAATCCCGAAGGTAAGTATCAAGCGCTAGAAAAGTATGGAAGAGAGCTAACTCAACTGGCGCGAGCAGGTAAATTAGACCCCGTGATTGGTCGAGATGAAGAAATCCGTCGGACGATTCAGATCTTGTCCCGTCGGACGAAAAATAATCCTGTGTTAATTGGTGAACCAGGAGTGGGTAAAACTGCGATCGTCGAAGGGTTAGCCCAACGGATTGTTAACCGTGATGTACCAGAATCTTTGCGCGATCGCCTGGTGGTAGCCTTAGATATGGGTGCTTTAATCGCTGGGGCAAAATTGCGCGGGGAGTTTGAAGAACGCCTCAAGGCTGTTCTTAAGGAAGTTACTGAATCGGCAGGGAATATTATTCTGTTTGTGGATGAGATTCATACCGTGGTTGGGGCAGGGGCAGCCCAGGGTTCAATGGATGCAGGCAACCTCCTCAAGCCGATGTTAGCCAGGGGTGAATTGCGGTGTATTGGGGCGACTACCCTAGATGAATATCGTAAGTATATTGAGAAGGATGCAGCTTTAGAACGGCGCTTCCAGTCGGTATTGGTGGGGGAACCTAACGTTGTAGATACCATCTCGATTCTGCGGGGACTCAAAGAGCGTTATGAAGGACATCATGGGGTATCTATTACTGATACTGCCTTGGTGGCAGCGGCGACCTTATCAAATCGCTATATCAGCGATCGCTTTTTACCCGATAAGGCGATCGACCTAGTGGACGAGGCAGCAGCCAAACTCAAGATGGAGATTACTTCTAAACCTGAAGAGTTGGATGAAGTCGATCGCAAAATTCTTCAGCTAGAAATGGAAAGACTATCCATTGCCAAAGAGGATGATTCTATTTCCCGCGAAAGACTACAAAAGTTGGAAAAAGAGCTGGCAGATTTAAAAGAAGAGCAATCAGAAATCAACGCTCAGTGGCAGTCGGAAAAAACCGTCATTGACCAACTTCGCAATCTGAAGGAAGAAGTCAACACCGTTAACCTGGAAATCGAACAAGCAGAACGAGATTACGACCTTAATCGCGCTGCGGAACTCCGCTATGGTAAATTAACTAAGCTTCAGCAGGAGGTAGTAGAAATTGAGCAAAAACTAGCGGAAAAACAAACTACAGGGAAATCTCTCTTGCGGGAAGAAGTCTTAGAATCAGATATTGCGGAAATAATCGCTAAATGGACAGGAATTCCCCTGAAAAAGCTCATTGAATCAGAAAAATCCAAGCTCCTCAACCTCGAAACCGAACTCCATGAACGAGTTATTGGTCAAGAAGAAGCCGTAACGGCGGTGGCAGATTCCATTCAGCGATCGCGGGCTGGACTCGCTGACCCTAACCGTCCCACTGCTAGCTTTATTTTCCTGGGCCCCACAGGAGTCGGTAAAACTGAACTAGCCAAAGCCTTAGCACAAACTTTGTTTGACACCGAACAAGCCCTGATTCGGATCGATATGTCGGAATATATGGAGAAACATGCCGTATCCCGCTTAGTGGGTGCGCCTCCAGGATATGTGGGTTATGACGAGGGGGGACAGTTAACGGAAGCCATCCGCCGTCGTCCCTATTCAGTCATTCTGTTTGACGAGATTGAAAAAGCCCATCCCGATGTCTTTAACCTCATGCTGCAAGTCCTAGATGACGGCAGACTTACGGATTCCCAAGGTCGTACCGTAGACTTCACCAATACTATTATCATTATGACCAGTAATATTGGTTCCCAGTACATCCTCGATGTGGTGGGGGATGATACCCAGTACGAAGAAATGCGATCGCGAGTCATGGCAGCAATGCAGGACAGTTTCCGTCCTGAATTTCTCAATCGGATCGACGAGATTATTATTTTCCACGCCCTACTTAAAGAGCAACTACGGCATATCGTTCAGATCCAAGTTAAGGGATTAGAACAACGTCTGGATGACCAAAAACTAGCGCTAAAAATCTCTGAGGATGCTTTAGATTACCTGGCGGAGTTGGGTTACGACCCCGTATACGGCGCAAGACCCCTAAAACGGGCGATTTCTAGATATTTAGAAACGGCGATCGCCAAATCCATCCTGCGGGGAGAATATCAACCAGGAGACACCATCTTTGTGGATGTAGAGGACGAAAGATTAGTCTTTAAAAAGTTATCGGCAGAAATTTTGGCTAAATAGCGAGATTAGGGGTAAGCTGTTATTCATTTAAACTGCACATCGATAAACTCCCTAACCCCTAACCCCATTTTTTGATGCGATTACCCTGGGTGGCGATCGCATTAATGTTTTGAGGAGAGGCGATCGTCAGTTTTATAGATTTAACCTGATTTTGCGTCGTTAAAAGGAAATGCGATTTCAATAGCTTAAAAAAGTGCGATCGCAGGAAAACATGATTTAAAATTAATTAAAGAAAAAATCTGTAAATGAGAACTAATGATTATTAGAGCAGTTATTGAATGGGATGAGGAAGCACAAACCTATTCTGCTACTTGTCCAGAACTCAATTTCGTCTCATCTTTTGGTGATACAAAAGAAGAAGCGATCTCTAATCTAGAAGATGCAATCAAACTCATGCTAGAACCAATTCCAGAAGACTTGTATTCAAACAGTTCAACATCCGAACAAGTCAAATTAGTTTTGTAATCAAATAATCTTGATGTCTTCACGTACCCCTAGACTAACGGCGAAACAAGTAATTAAACAGTTGAAAAAAGCTGGATTTACGGTGATAAGTCAAACAGGGTCACACCTCAAGTTATTCAACCAAGAAACTCGACATACTGCAATTGTTCCGATTCACAGCAGTAAAATAATTCCCGTTGGAACTTTGAAAGCAATTGAAAAACAATCGGACGTTGAATTTGAGTAATGCGGTTACCCCATTTGATTTAGAATAAAGTATTAGAGTTGATTTTTTGATATTTCTATTCGGCAATAAAGATGCGCCACATTACAAATAGAGTTACTCCCAAATAACCGCATACTGTCAACCAATCTAATTCATTGCTAGTAATCATTTTGTTTTTATCTTCAATTTGTTTGGCTCCGTAACTAGAATCCAATATCAATTATCAAAAACTATCCATAACCCAAACTAATTTGTCCAGGGGATAGGGCAATCATTGAAGTTGCCCCAGGCGATCGCAATTTCACTTGCAATTTCCCTGCTGTCGTTACCCCTACAACTTCTCCAGGGCAGCCATTGAAGTTAATTTGTTGTCCTAAACTGCTAAGAATTTCCAGATATTTAGCTAGCAGCTTCTCAATACCTACGGCTAAATAATATTCATATCCTAATATGATTCCAGAGGAAGCGATCGCTGTTAAGGCTTCCAAAGAATTAATACCTGGAATATTTTGAATATTTTGCTCCTGTTCATAAGACTCTAAGTTAATTCCTGGTTCAGGAACGGAATTACGCCAATTAATGCCAACACCGACTACAGCCTGGACTAGTTTCTGCTGATGATTACGAGTTTCAATTTTAATTCCTCCCAATTTGCGTTGCCTAAGCAGCAAATCATTCGACCACTTAATGGTTACGGGCAACTGATAATGCCGTAAAACCGTGGCGATTCCCCAAGCTGTCGCCATCACTAAATGAGGATAATGATTAATCTCTAAATCTAAATCCAGACCAACAGAGAGATATAACCCACCCCTTGCCGAGATCCAACTATGTCCCCATTGTCCTTTACCTGCGGTTTGGGATCGGGCGATTAGGCTCCGCCTACCCTTCGGGATAGCTCCTGTGGGGCATTTAATCCCACTGTCAATCAATTCCCAAAGTTGAGTATTAGTGGAGGGAATACTCTCAAAAATAGCTAAAGCAATTGGCTGTCCAAGATCTATTGAGTGAGGAATGATTTGACTTTGATTAATTCGCTGCCAAGCTTCATGATACGTCTTTAAGCTAAAATCCATAATATCTTTAAAGCTAAAACTCAATTAATTGAGGTTAATTTAACGATGAGTAAAGCTAAATAATTATTAATTATCTCAAATGTACTCCAAAAAAATTTACGGTTTAATTATAGTGATCGCGATCGCCATCTCATTGATTTCACAGTCCCATAGCAGGGTAGCAAATGCTGCGGAACAGGAAATAATTACCGCTAATCACATCAGCTCTGATCATAATACCTTGGTTGCTCAAGCCCCGACGGATGAGTTTACCCTCCCACCTTTGCCCTATGGCTATGATGCTCTAGATCCCTATATCGATCAAGAGACTATGACCATACATCATGATAAACATCACGCCAAATATGTAAGTAATCTCAATGAAGCGATCGCCCTTTATCCTGATTTAAAAGGACAATCCGTTGAGGATCTGTTGCTTGATCTTGATACTCTTCCCGAAGATATCATGACTATTGTGCGTAATAATGGCGGTGGTCATGCCAATCACACTATGTTTTGGTCAATTATGACTCCTGAAAGTCAGGGTGAACCAACAGGGGAAATCGCCACCGCAATTAAGCAAACTTTTGGTGATTTTGCCACTTTTCAAGCAGAATTTAATCAGGCAGGCGCAAAACAGTTTGGCAGTGGTTGGGCTTGGCTAGTGATGAACGAGCAGCAGGAATTAGAGGTTATGAGTACTGCTAATCAAGACAGTCCTTTGCTGGAAAATAAGTATCCCATTATGGGGAACGATGTTTGGGAACATGCTTACTATCTTAAATATCAAAATAAAAGAGATGATTATTTAGATGCTTGGTGGAATGTGGTTAATTGGGATGAAGTCAATAAACGCTTTCAAGCAGCGAAGAGTTTTTTCGCTTAGGTAATTTTTCAAGGCTATAGTCATTCTAAAAAGCTTATGGCTTAGAGCTTAAAGCTTACAACTAACCTAAGCCTTAGCCTGTCTTAACCCGAACTGACGCGCCTCATCGTTTTGCTGCTGCTGCTTGGGCTTTGTCTAAGGAAGGGGCAGTTACTATCAACCGATATCCTTTAGCCTGTAAACCTTGAGCGATCGCTAAACCAATTCCACGATTCCTCCCTGTGAGCAATTTTGCTATTTTTTTGATTCATAATTAATCTAAATTATTGACGCAAGAGGTCTACTATTTAAAACAAAAACTCTAAATTGATTCCCGCACGACTATCTTTATCTTCAATAGAGTTTTGCCATTCTAAATCTGTAGACAGGCGTAACTTAGAAGTAACGGCATAGCCAACCGACAGAGAAGTTATGCCCACTTCCTCACTACCACCAGGAGAAATATAGCTTTGAGATAGAGAAATATCTCCTGCACCAGTGCGGGAAAAAGCTAGCATTAGTCTTAAACCCAGATGCAATCCATCGGTGTTAAAGTCATTGCTTTGTACATAGCGATAGCCCACTAGAGGCGCAAGATTAAAATAGTTACCCAGAGGTAAAACAAAATACTGTAAATCTGCGCCGTAGGCATTGCGATCGCCATTAAAAGCAGATTGGTAATCGGCACCAACAGTTAAACCAGTCCGTTTGATAAAGATATCTTCAATTCCTATATTAATCCCCCCTGTATTATCCGTGCTAGGAAAAGTGGTGAAACCAAGGCGTAAGCGAGTACGAAAACTAGGATCGTGGCGAATATCTTCTCGCAAATCTGGTACTTCCTTGAGCCAACGTTGAAGGGTGGGGCTTTCTTTCAGTACTGGATCTGGAATGTCTAGTCGATTTTGAATCTTAGGGGCTGATCGATCTCGAACTTTGGTTTGAGCATTGACTGGTGGATTGGCAACGCTAACTAAGACAATTTGCCAACCCAGACTAATTCCTAACAGCTTGAAGAAATGAATGGCGTTCAAAAATATACCCTGAATTTTTCTGAGCCAATCTATCTTAAATCACTGAATGATAATTGGGAATTCTTAATCTTCAGGAACAAACTTGAGGGAGACACCATTCATACAGTAGCGTTGCCCCGTGGGTTTGGGCCCATCATTAAAGACATGACCTAAATGCCCACCACAACGGCTACAGTGTACCTCTGTTCTGGTCATAAACAGGGTGCGATCTACGGTAGTGGCGATCGCCTCTTCTAAAGGCTGATAAAAACTGGGCCATCCCGTACCGCTATTGAATTTGGTGTTAGAAGTAAACAGCGGTTGACCACAGCCCGTACAAACATAAGTACCCTCGTCATCAACTTTATCTAGAGGACTGGTACCTGCTCTTTCTGTACCGTGTTTCCGTAGAACTTTAAATTCTTCTGGAGTGAGAACTTCTTTCCATTCTTGTTCTGTTTTTTGAACTTCGTATTGATTTTCTGGTGTTGCCATAATTATTAAATTGATAATTGTGAAGAATTGCAAACACCATTATTATGACGCGAATCGACAGTGCAGAGACAAGTTGAAAAATACTCCACCAGGTAGGCAGAGTATTAACGATGAAGAGGAAAAGCAGCTTTTGAGCAAGAAGATTTTTACAAAGCATGACTTACCCAAAACACGCCGTAAAAAAAGTTACTTGCTTAAAGAATTAAGCCTAGGCTTCCCCTTCAATATAGATGAACAACAGAGCCATCGAAACTGCTGCTCCCACCAGACCAACTAGGGGAACCATTGCTACGGGCAACCAAGAAGCTGCGTAATCGCCAATCATATCTCTTTTTCCTATTTGTTGAATCGGACGTTAATAACATGGATATTACTGCGAACCCTAACCCGATTAGGTTTAGTTATAAAGATTCTTAACAAAAAGCGAACTTAAACCAAGTTAGAGTGATGCTATTTAAAGGATTCATTGAGTCCATATAGATCTAAGGAGAAATCAATTTTATGAGCACAATTACACATGGCGGAGATCCTCAAGTCGCTAATCTGGCTACTCCCCTAAATTCATCTGGCTTTAGTCTCGCTTTAATTCGTAATCTTCCTGCCTACCGCGATGGTTTAGCACCACTACGTCGTGGATTAGAAGTGGGCATGGCTCATGGCTATTTACTATACGGCCCTTTCTTACTTTTGGGCCCTTTAAGAAAAACAGAACATGCAGATATTGCCGCCTTACTAGCCGCTTTCGGTTTAGTGACTATTTTGACTGTCTGTTTGTCATTGTATTCCAGTGCTATGGGTGGTAAACCAACGCAAACTTTAACTACCCCCATTGTCTCCCCTGGTTTTGCCACCAAGGAAGGCTGGAGTGAGTTTGCCACAGGTTTCTTTATTGGAGGAGGCGGTGGTGCATTCTTCGCCTACTTCCTGATGTCTACTGTCTACTTGACAGGCATTAAGGGCTTAATTGGTCTTTAACGCCTGCTGAAACCAAGATTGCCTAATTTGAGGCAGCAAAATTTGAAGTATTGAAATAATTTTAGCTGATTAGACCGATCAAAAGAGCCTGGATTTAACTCCAGGCTTTATTCATGGGTAGGGACTAGTTCGTAATAGATCGGTAATCCCTTGAGAGTAGAAATCATGACTAGTTTATAACCAAAATATTTCATCTTTCTGGCAGCACAATAACCATAATCAGCTCTTCTTCTAACTTATTCAGTTTTATTCTTAGCGGTGCGGGCATTTATTTTCATTACTCTGCTTTTCTATCTTATATTTAATTGCAACCACCTACTTAGTGACTGTTCGAGGTCTTTAAGTTCTCTATCTAACATTGAAATTTCATCTAATAAAGACAATGCTAGCATTCGATTTCTGCTTAGATCTGCGCGATCTAAACCCTCAATAAATGAAAACGCCTCTCGGCAAGCATCAGCAATGTGTCTCAATCGGATTTGGCATAAACTACTGATTACCAAATTGCCTGGCGTAAACAATATCTTCTTTCCCAGATTCCAGCTTAATATCAGATCTGGGGTATGCCACACAGAGTAGAACATAACCTTCTGCCTGCAATTCGGGAGAGACTCCCATGCCATCACTTTGTTCGACTTCCCCTGAGAGAATTTGAGCCGCACAGGTGGTACAAACTCCAGCACTACAGGAAAAAGGAAGATCAATCCCCGCACTAATTGCTGCCTCTAAAACAGTTTGGGATTCAGCAACTTGAATAGTTTGGGTGGAACCCTGATGGTTGATGGCAACGCTGTAGGTATTAGACATGGCGATCGCGAATTTGTACCGAATAAATTGATAAATTTAACTAGATTTATCATCTTCTCATAATCTGATCCTGGAGTCCTAACTTGAGTCATTGGCGATTGATGGAGGTGAATTACCCAGATTACCTAAAAATTAACTCGTCTCTCACCGAGAAATTAAAGTTTCTGGTGTATGCTTTTCGATAAGTCATTTGTCATTTGCGCCATTTAAGGGCGAAAATCATGAAGATTGTTGGTCAGCGTGAGGAGTAGCGAAGCTAATGAATTTAAGAGATCGGGCCTTAGAAACCCTAAAGCAAACCAGTAGAACATTTTACATTCCGATCGCCCGTTTGCCTGAGAAGCTCCAGGATGCCGTAGCCTCAGCTTATCTTTGTATGCGAGCGATCGATGAAATTGAAGATACTCCTGACCTTGATAACCAGACAAAAGCCCAGCTTTTACGCTGTATTAGCCTCAGATTACAGGAAATAACTGATGGTGAGTCCTATGAACGTATTGGCGCAGACTTAGTGGAATACAGCGGTGTTTTACCAGATGTCAGCTTGTGTATTGGCGAATGGGCGAGTCTTGCCCCTGAAACCATCGCCCCTCGTATCTGTGATGCCACCGCAGCGATGGCAGATCGCATGGCATATTGGGCAGAGCAAAATTGGACGATTACTACGGAAGCAGATTTAGACCGCTATACCTTTAGCGTCGCAGGGGCAGTGGGTTTATTACTCTCAGATCTATGGAGTTGGTACGACGGTACGATCACTAATCGCCAATACGCGATCGCTTTTGGACGAGGTTTGCAAGCAGTTAATATCGTGCGTAACCAAGGGGAAGATATTCAACGAGGGGTTAGTTTTATCCCCGACGACTGGACAAACCGAGATGTGCAGAACTATGCTCGCCAACAGCTAAAGCAGGCTAGCTTATATATCGAATCCTTGCCTAAAGGGAGTCCTGCTCTAAGTTTTTGTCAGATACCCTATGTTTTAGCGAAAGGAACTTTAGATGCGATCGCCATTGGCAAACCCAAGTTGACTCGCCATGATGTCATCAGCTTAGTGGAAAAAGTGACTAATATTAAATCTGCTTGAGTATCTCTGAAGAAACCAACGTTTAATCGGAATTTAGATAGTGCTCAGACAAATTAATTAACTATCAAGATAATTAAACCGACACGAGATAATATGTTATTTCTCCAGTACGATAGCTAGCAAATAGAAGATTCATGACTAAAAACTAAATAACCAATGACTAACAAAATATGACTATATCTCCTATCTTTCTGACATTAGGGGTGGTTGTAGCTGCCTTAGTGTGCTTTATTGCGGAATGGCTACCTGTAGATATTACCGCTCTTTGTGTAGCGGTAGTTTTGATTTTGCTGGGGTTGGTAACGCCCGAGGAAGGTATTTCTGGGTTTGGCAACTCTGCCACCATTACCGTCATGGCAATGTTTATCCTTAGTGCTGGTATTTCCCGTACAGGAGTAATTCAAGTTTTTCGCGATCTACTCCTCAAGTGGGGCGGGAAAAGTATTACGCGACAGATTCTAGTTATGGGCTTAATTGTGGGTCCGATTTCGGGGTTTATCAATAATACGGCAGTGGTAGCAATATTTTTGCCGATTGTTGAAGAGTGGTGCAAAAAAAGAGGGGTATCTCCTTCCAAACTCTTAATGCCCCTATCTTTTGTGACGATTTTGGGGGGAATGATTACTGTGATCGGTACTTCAACCAACGTCTTGGCTAGCGGAATCGCGAAAGATCTCGGCTATGAAGAATTCCGTCTCTTTCAATTTACAGTACTAGGTATTATCACTTTTTTGATTGGTTTGGCCTATCTAACTTTGATTGCCCCTCGTCTATTACCTAATCGTAAAAGTATCACCACTGATTTGGTTAGTGAGGGCTACGGCTTAGAGGATTATGTAACGGAGGTGATTGTTTCCCCAAATTCTAAGTTGATTGGCAAGACTTTTCGTTCGGCACAATTGCAGCGAGATTCTCAGGTAGATGTCTTAGAAATTATTCGTGAGGAAGAGCGCTTACCGCAACCTGTGGCGAGTCGGGTTATTCGTGCCGAAGATATTTTGTTGGTACGGGGCAAAACTGAGGATGTGCTGAAAATTAGGACAGAGCAAGGATTGGATCTCTTGGCTGATGTTAAATTCAACCAAAAGAACCTCGAAACCGAGCTAAATTCAGCGGAAGAAGGTGTTGCTGAGGTTTTAATTCTATCTAACTCCCGTTTAATCGGTGCAACCCTCAAAGATTTGCGTTTTCGTCAGCGTTATAATCTGACTGTCTTAGCGCTCCGTCGCGGAGAAGAATTAATTAGAGAGCGCTTGGGTAGAGTGTCACTAAAATTTGGTGACTTGCTATTAGTTCAGGGGGACAAACAAAGCTTACTTGGTTTACAAACTACCAGGGAACTTTTGGTCATAGAGCAAAAAGAGCCAGAAGAACTGCGTCGTAATAAAGCCTGGCTTGCAGTCGGCATTATCCTTGCTGTAATTTTGGCAGCGGCTTTTGACCTATTACCGATCTTAGTCAGTGCTTTAGCAGGAGTTCTGTTAATGGTCATTACTGGGGTGCTGAAGCCTGGAGAGGTTTATGGCGCTGTACGGTGGGATGTAATTTTTCTCTTGGCGGGATTAATTCCTTTGGGAACGGCAATGGAAAACTCTGGAGCAACCCAATGGCTGGCGGATAATTTAATGGTCGTGGGCGGTAAATTTAGCGGATATTGGATTTTATTATTTTTCTTTGTCATCACTTCTTTATTGACCGAAATACTTTCCAATAATGCCACCGTTGTGTTGTTGATTCCGATCGCTGCGAAGGTTGCGGAATCTCTGCAACTCAATCCCATCGCCTTGATGTTTGCGGTTACTTTTGCTGCTTCCAATAGCTTCATGACTCCCATTGGCTATCAGACCAACACCATGGTCTATAGTCCTGGTGGTTATAAGTTTTGGGACTTTTTTCGTGTTGGCGCGCCCTTAAACTTGCTCATGGCAATTGTCACGCCTCTATTGATTGTGTGGCTCTACGGACTATAAGTCACTAAGTAGTCGTGTAAAATACAGCGGTTTCCTGGTTGATGCAGGAAAAAGGGGAAAGGGGAAAGGGGAAAGAGCAAGTCAAGTAGGCTAGTTGCTAGTTGCTAGCCACTAGTCAAGCTCAACACTACTTCCACAGTTCGGCAATCCACCTGATAACTACGTAGATGCATAAATCTCTTCAGGGCATCATATAAGAGTAGTAGCAGCACTGTGTTATAAAATTTTGCTAGATCGAGTTGAACCTTTGTTGCCACCTCAGCGTCTAAACCCGTAGTCGGATTTATTAAGTTAATTAATTTTAGAAGTATCGCTGACTTTTGATGTTTATAAGGAGTCATAACTGTACAAATGCCTAAAGCTAACATTGCCAAAACAACCGTTAAAGGGACTTACTCAGCAGATATGGTGAGAACCTATTTGCACGAAATTGGGCGAGTACCTTTGTTAACCCACGAGCAAGAAATTGTTTATGGGAAGCAAGTGCAGAAAATGATGACCCTGTTAGCTGAAAAAGAGGAGTTAGGAAGCGAACTCAGCCTGAAGGAGTGGGCAGATCATGTCCAACTGAGTGAAATTGAACTTAACAGGATCATTAAACAAGGTGAAAGAGCCAAGCAAAAGATGATCGAGGCAAACCTGCGTTTGGTAGTGGCGATCGCCAAAAAATACCAAAAGCGCAATATGGAATTTCTCGATCTGATTCAAGAAGGTAGTCTTGGTTTAGAAAGGGGGGTAGAAAAATTTGACCCCACCAGAGGATACAAGTTTTCCACCTATGCCTACTGGTGGATTCGTCAGGCGATCACCAGAGCGATCGCCCAACAAGCTCGTACCATCCGCTTACCCATCCACATTACCGAAAAGCTAAACAAGATTAAGAAAACTCAGCGAGAGCTAGCTCAAAAGCTTGGTCGTAGTGCTGAAGTAAACGAAATTGCTCAAGAATTAGACATCAAACCAGAACAGATTCGTGAATATTTAACTATTGCTCGTCAGCCGATCTCTCTGGATGTTCGGGTGGGGGAAAACCAAGATACTGAATTGTCAGAATTACTGGAAGATGAGGGAATTTCTCCCGATCGCTATGCGACTCAACAACTCTTGCGGCGAGACTTATTTAACCTGATGGCAGATTTATCTCCTCAGCAACAAGAGGTCATTGCTCTCCGTTTTGGTTTGGACGATGGTAATGAACTTTCTCTGGCAAAAATTGGTCAGAGAATGAGCATTAGTCGCGAGCGAGTCCGTCAGCTAGAGCATCAGGCTTTAGCTCAACTGAGACGGCGTAGAAACTACGTCAGAGAATATGTAGCTAGCTAAACTCCCTAGATATTTTCGGCAATTACTGGCGATCTCCTCAAGTTTGTTATAAATTCGATCTATTATTCAGTAGATTTGTCGATTCATAACAGAAAGGGAGGTCGCCATTATTTTAAGATTGCTAGACAAGCAACTGGAACTAACCCCTGCTGGATACCCTGGTATTCTAGTGGGGGTTCATGGCAAAATAACCATCGTGGGCGATCGTCATGGTCTGGAGGGTGTCGGCTAGACCAACAGATTTAACGACTCGCAGGATTTCTCTTCTCAATTGGGAATAGATTCCTTCTCAGTGAATTCTTAATTTAGTGGTGCAGGAGTATACAATGACACTATTCAACGAAACTTTAAACGGCAAAGACAGTACAAACGTTTCTGCTAACCAGAATGGTCAGCCAAAAACTTTAAATACTGCTCACCAAGCGGAAGCGATTCAGGGTTGGCTCATCGATAAGCTGGCAGAAATCCTAGAGATTGAACCTCAGCAAATTGATGTCGGGCAAGATTTTGAGGAATATGGTTTAGAATCCGCTGAGGCGATCAACCTATCCGGAGATTTAGAAGACTATCTCAGTTGCCGCCTCCCTCCTACCCTGTTGTGGGAATATCAGAACATTGAAGCTCTAGCTCAACATTTAGCCAATGGCAACTTTTCTGCCCATGAACCTGATGCCAAGGAACTTCAAGCGCTACCTAGCTTAGATACAGATGCCACCTCAAGCATACCTGTAGAAAATTATCAATTTAACGAATTTCCTGAATATAAAAAATTATTAGCTCAAAGAGAGCAGGTTGCTAGTTTAGGTAATGGCAATCCTTTTTTTGTCCCCCAAGAAGGGATCGTTAACGATCGCACTACTGTTGATGGTCGTGAACTGATTAATTTTGCTACCTATAACTACATCGGTATGTGTGGCGATCCTCAAGTAACTCAAGCTGCCAAGGATGCCACCGATAAGTATGGTACATCTGCCTGTGCCAGTCGGTTGATTTCTGGAGAAAAGCCCTTACACCAAGAACTGGAGCGAGAACTGGCGGATTTTATTGGTGTTGAAGACTGCATTGTGTTGGTGGGTGGTCATGCCACTAATGTCACCACCATTGGTCATTTATTTGGCAAGGGAGATCTGGTGATCTATGATGTCCTGAGCCATAACAGTATTCTTCAGGGGTGTTTCCTTTCTGGAGCTAGTTTGGTTGCCTTTCCCCATAATGATGTGGAGACTTTGGAGAAAATCCTCAGCGATCGCCGTCATCGTTATCAAAGAGTTTTAATCGTCATTGAAGGGGTTTACAGTACCGATGGTGATGTGGCTAACCTGCCCCCAGTAATTGAGCTGAAACAGAAGTATAAGACCTTTCTGATGGTGGATGAGGCGCATTCTATTGGGGCGATCGGCAAGACTGGTCGAGGTATCAGCGAATACTACGATCTTGACCCCAATGATATTGATTTGTGGATGGGAACCTTGAGCAAGTCTTTTGCTAGCTGTGGTGGTTATATTGCAGGTTCTGCTGCCCTAGTCGAATACCTCAAATATACCGCTCCAGGCTTTGTGTTTAGTGTGGGGATGTCTCCTCCCAATGCGGCGGCGACTCTAGCTGCGGTGCGAGTACTAAAAGCCGAGCCAGCCAGAGCAACTACCCTGCAAGCTAGAGCAAAATTATTTTTAGACTTGGCTCAAGAACAGGGTTTAGATACGGGAATGAGCCAGGATTCTCCTGTAATCCCAATTATTGTGGGAGACTCCCTCAAATCGATTCAGCTATCGCAGAATATGTTCAAAAGAGGCATTAATGTGCCATTTATGATTTATCCTTCAGTCCCCCAAAATGGTGCGAGACTGAGGTTTTTTATTACCTGCAATCATACAGAGGCGCAAATTCGTTCCACTATCGAAATTCTCGCGGAAGAATTGCAGAAATTATGAGGGCGAAGCCCTAGCTAGAGGCTAGAAGCTAGAAGCTAAACTTAAGATGTGGGATTTAAAGCGGAAATCAGCGCCTTTTGTCCTGCTTCTTGATACACCTGAGTTAAATATTGCTTCACTGCATCCGCATCGCTATTTGCTAGAGGCATCCCGCCCAAAATGTTCAAGGGAGTTTTCTGCTCCATTGACGGCACGATCGCCACTAAACTGGATTCTAGGGGTTCTTTATATTGCCAAAAGCCTTTGGGTGTTTCACTAGTATCTTTGGCGATCGCTAGATTAAGCTTGGCGATGGTGGCTGCGGGTTGGGGGTTTTTCAGGCTTTTTTTGGCTTTTTGACTGCGAATCTGTCTTAGACGTTCAATGATCTGATTTTTAGTTCGCCCTCTAAGCTGAAAAATAATAAACGGATCTTCGCTAAAGAGTTCTCCTAGTTGATAATATACTGCTGCAATATGTTTACAGGGATTAGCCTTATCAGGACAACTACAGCGCGATCGCACTTCATTCAGGGTAAAGGGGAACAGACTTAAGCCACTGGCGGTAAACACTGCTTCAATGGTTTCGGGCATTTCTCCCGCTAACAGTTGTGCTGAGAAAATAGCTTTTTCCGACATCTTGGTGATCACGAAATTCCAGTCTTCATTACTAAAAGAGTCTAAAGAGAGAGATACACGATAGGGCTGTTGATCGCTTCCCTGCACCTCGGCTTTGGCTCTAGAGTTAGCAAACTCCATGCTGAGGACGTTTCCCTCCCTCGCATAACTACGCCCTCTTTCTAGACGTTTCTTAAAGCGATAGGAGGCCAGTAGATCTAGCCAGCGCTCCACCCACCATTCTTGTTTTTCGACTTCAAAGTTGGTCATTATAATTTTGGAGTTATTAGTTGCTAGTTGCCACCTTCAATTTCTCACTTTATAGAAAGTCTCTAGGCTATCGCGATCGCCGACAAAACGCCAGTGCCAGGGTTCGTAACTCACTCCCTGTTTATTATCGGGGGGAAAAGACATTTCAAAACTATATTTTAAAGCATTCTGCTCTAACCAACGAAAAGCAGCAGTATTAGCAAAATCTTTTTCTAGGTTGGTGGCGGGGGCATTCCCATCCCCAAGATCCATCGCGTAACCTGTATGGTGTTCACTATATCCTGGAGGGGCGCTAACTTCGGCTCTTTTAGTGGCATCTTGCGATCGCTGTTCTTTGACTCCAAAAAATAGCTGCTCTTGAGTCTTAAGATCACGGAAGGCAGAGATCATCGTCAGGTTAACTCCGTCAGCTTTAGCAGCAGCTTGCATTTCCTGAAATTTACTCGCAGCTACAGGACGCATTTTAAAGCTACCATCCGCCGTTACAGGGGCTAATGCTGATGCTGGTGCGACATCATAGGGTAAATGTCCCAACAGATTAATTTGGGGCTTATTAGGGGTTGGTTTATGGTTAGTCGGCGATCCAGGTTGAGTAGCGGGGGGAGTCGCTGCGGTGGGACTAGGTTTGTCTGTCGGCAAGAGTAAGGGTACTAAGATAAATCCGACAATCCCTAGCAATATTACCCCTCCAGCTAATAAAGGTAGGGGAAATCCCAGTTTTTTGGGTGATTCTGGATGTTCTCGGATTGCCTCTGGAATTTCAAATTCTTCCATTTTCTTCCATTATTCAGTTATCAACTAGGAGGTTTGCTTGCTAATTATTGATCCTTTTGTGCCACATTGTCTTGTATCGCAGCCAGTCCCACAGCTTTTGCGACGGCTGGTGCTACCCGACCATCGAATACCGAGGGAATGATATGCTCGCGGTCTAAATCGGCATCATCAACCAAAGTAGCGATCGCCTTGGCAGCTTCGAGGTACATATTAGTAGTAATTGCCGAAGCTCGACAATCTAATGCCCCCCGAAAAACTCCAGGAAAGGCTAACACATTATTGATCTGATTGGGATAATCACTTCTGCCTGTAGCCATTACCGCCACGTCATCATAGATCAGTTCTGGTTGAATTTCAGGAATCGGATTCGCCATCGCAAAGACAATAGCTTGCTCTGTCATCGTTTGTACCATTTCGGGGGTGACAACCCCAGGCGCACTCACTCCCAAAAATATATCTGCATTGTGCATCGCATCGGCTAAGGTTCCGCTTTCGGCAACGGCAAATTGTTGCTTACTTTGTTGTTTACTCTGGTGAATATCATCCCGTTGACTTGAAACAATTCCTTGGGAATCACAAAGAACGATCTGAGTTGCTCCTGCCTTCCGTAACAATAGGGCGATCGCAATTCCTGCCGCCCCTGCTCCATTGATCACAATTTTTACTTGGGGCAACTCTTTTCCAACTAATTTGAGCGCATTATATAATGCTGCCAAGACCACGATCGCTGTCCCATGTTGATCGTCATGAAATACGGGAATATCAAGTTCTTGACGTAAGCGCTGTTCAATTTCAAAACACCGTGGCGCTGCGATATCTTCTAGGTTGACTCCACCAAATACAGGGGCAATTTCTTTGACGATCTTAATAATTTCTTCGGTATCCTGAGTATTCAGGGCAATGGGAAAAGCATCAATCCCAGCAAATTTTTTAAAGAGTAAAGCTTTCCCCTCCATGACGGGTAAAGAAGCTGCTGCTCCTAAATTCCCTAACCCCAGGACGGCACTACCATCGGTGACTACAGCCACGGTATTACTTTTGATGGTTAGCTCATAAACTCGTTCAGGCTGTTCGGCGATCGCTCGACAGATCCGCCCTACCCCAGGGGTATAAGCCATTGCCAAGTCAGATTGAGAATGTAGGGGGAGTTTACTCTCAACAGTAATTTTGCCCCCTTGGTGGATCTCAAAAGTGCGATCGCTGTAGCTGATCACCTTGACCTTGGGGAGGCTTTTAATTGCTTCAATGATTTTATCTCCCTGTTCAGTACTCGAAGCATCAACCATCAATTCCCGCTGGGTAAACTTGAGATTACGCTGCAACAAGACTATATCCCCTAAGCTACCGCCATGAGCAGCGATCGTACTCATAATCGAGGCTAATGCCCCAGGACGATTGGGAATTTCTAACTCGATCTTTAAGCTAAAGCTGGCACTGGGGTTTAAATCTACCATAGGTTCGGAGTTTAGAGTTCGGAGTTCGGAGTTCGGAGTTTGGGAATTTTGTGCTAATCGGCTGTTTTTTGCAATAAAACTCTATATACAGGGAGATTTTGGTTTAGGACAAATGACTCTCGTTCAGTAGCCACGGGAAAAGGATTTGTCTCTAGCCATTCTTGGCTGTGCTGTTGAGTTAAACTTGGGTTTTCCCCAAAGCGATCGCGCATCTCCGCTGCTACTTCCAGAATATCTGACTGCAAGAAAACGACCCCCCCTACTGCTAAATAATCAACGAGGATGGAAACTAGAGCTGGTTGCACTACACGGCGTTTATTATGCTTCTTTTTAAACCAGGGATCGGGAAACTGTACCGAAATAGTTTTGAGGCTATTTTCTGGCAAAGACTCCAATAAAATCTGTGCCGAACTATTCATATTGCCAAACAGATAGTGCAAATTGGTTAAGCCTAAATCATCTCGCTCTTGATTAGCCCAATCTACCAGTTGTTTACGGATCTCTATGCCCAAATAATTAATTTCAGGATTTTGCTCTGCCATCTTCAATAGAAACCTACCCCTTGCACAGCCAATATCTAGATGTATCTGGCGATCGCCTTGTTGATATATTGCTTGCCAATCTGGGATGGTAATCGGGGACTGGAACTTACGGGCGAGGGGGTTAACGTGTTGTCGAATACGAATGGGCATAGAGAGGAAGAAAAGCGCGATTAAGACTCTTTGGCATTTATAGCAATTACTGTACCGCTAAAATCGTAAATATTTCCCTGAAGCTGAATCGAAGAACCGATTTTAATTTTTTTACTACCACTCAAAACAAAACCAGTACTAGTCACTTCTGCTTTACTGCCCAAGGTAAGAATTAAATCCCGAATCATAACTATTTCGGGGCGAGGATCGTTGAGAGCTTTTACCGTACCGTCTGGCTGAGGAACAGTGGTAGTTCGGGGTAAGACTTCGCTATTTAACACGGAAACTTTCCCCGCAGGCTGATTACGAATCACGATATCTGCCTGTTTTTCGGTTTTAAAGGCTTGGGCTAGCACATCATAATTAGCGATACTCAAGCCCCTAACTAAAACTTGGACTTCAATTGGTTGCTGTTTAGTTTGAGCAACTAAATTACTAGTGAGGGGAGTACCGGGAAAAAAGAAAACGCCGACAACAACCAACAAAATTACGCAGGCAGCAGCCAAGTCTAGCAGACTCAACTTCCCGAATAGTCTTCCTTTAGAATCAATAATCTTCATAGCTGTCGAAATTTCGCCGTCCTGAATTATTTCGTTTATATTATGTCACTAGTTATCAGTTTTTTAAGGAGAAAGTCCTTAATCTGATCCTCAAGATGGTTCGTTCCAAACTCTTAGATAAAGATAGACAAAGATAAAAGCGATCGCCAGTAAAATAGTCGCAGCAGCAGCGGCATAACCAAATTCAAAATGAGAAAAAGCCTGCTCATAAATGTAATAAACCAGAAGGTTGGTGGAATTCAGCGGCCCGCCAGCAGTAATAATATATACCTGTTCAAAACTGCGTAAAGTAAAGATAGCAGTGGTTAAGACCGCAAATACCATAGTAGGCGTTAAGCCAGGCAGGGTAATATACCAAAACTTGCCCCAGCCGTTCGCCCCATCTAATTCCGCAGCTTCATAATGAGACTGGGGGATAATCTGGAGTCCAGCCAGGAAAACGACTAAATTAAAGCCCAACTGTTTCCAGCTACTCAACAAAATCAACACGGGCATTGCCCAAGTGGTACTACTCAACCAAGCAATCGGTTCTAAACCCGAAGCCATTAATAAATCATTAACTCTCCCATCGGTTTGAAATAGCCAGCGAAAAGCCAAGCCCACCGCTACTAAAGACGTGATCGAAGGGATAAAGTAAGCTGCGCGTAATAGTCCCCGCAAGGCAAGAGATCGATTAAGTAAGATTGCTAAACCCAAGGGGATAATAATCGTCGGTATAACTGTAGCTACAGTAAAATAAACCGTGTTGCCCATCACCTGCCAGAAGTCAGCATCAGTAAACAGTCGTAGATAATTTCGTCCTCCAACCCACTCAATTCCTGTAACGGTGAAACTACCAGTGGTAAAGCTGAGATATAGCAGATAAATAATGGGATAAAACAGAAATATCCCCAGAAAAACTAATGCAGGAGTCAGAAATATCCCCGCAGCTACACCATCGCGATCGAGCCAGGAGTCAATTGGGTTTAATTTAGACATAATTATTTCATTAGTTCAGTTCTCGAATACATTGACTGGAAGACAGACCGCAAAGCAGGTTCTTCCTGGTTGAGATTCGAGAGTAATAGAACCACGGTGACGATTTTCGACAATGCGCCGAACGTTATCTAAACCTAGACCTGAACCCTCACCGACGGATTTGGTAGTAAAAAACGGTTCAAAGATGCGAGATCGAATTTCGGCGGGAATACCCGTCCCAGAATCGATGATTTTGACCACCAGGCGATCGCCTTTTCCTGCAGTGATAATTTCTAAGTTGCCTTTTTCGGTCAAGGGGCTGTCCCCCGAATGCATTCGGGCGGTCACGTTTTGAGTGGGAATCTCCCTACTCAAAAGCTGACCGAGGCTTGTACGCCCCGTCATGGCGTGGATGCTGTTATCGATGAGATTAGTCCAAACCTGATTTAATTCGCTGCCAAAAGCCATTATTTTCGGGAGACTGCGGTCATAGCTGCGTTTGATAGTTACTCCCTGCTTAAGTTTGTGGGATAGAAGTTGGAGAGTATCTTCAATGCCCTGATGAATATCTACCTGCTGTTTTGCTCCCTGATCTAAATAAGCATAGGACTTCATCGACTGTACTAGGGCGGAAACTCTTTCTGCACCTCGTAAACCAGACTGGATCATCATCATGACTTCAAAAGATAGAGCTAGCCACCGCAAACCGAGATCCCTCAATTCGGTAGGATCATCCCGCCACTGTGCCACCAATGGTTCGAGCAAGGTAGGTTCAATATTCCCTGCTGCCAAAGGTGTCGCCAGCTTCCAAGCATCTTCTACTCCATAGTTTTCTAGCCAATCTAACAACGCATCTTCGCGATCCATCATTGCCAGGGGGTCATAATTGTCACGGGATATAAAATCGTAGCCGTCATCTCTTACCTTGAGCCATTCCTGAGTATGCTCGGCTTCCACATTGCGCTGTCCATAGACTAGGTTCATCCGCTGTAACTCGATCATTGCGGGGGCGACATCCTTCAGCGATCGCACTACCGCAGCAGCAGGGTTATTGAGTTCATGAGCTAATCCCGCTGCCAAAGTTCCCAAAGCAGCCATTTTTTCGCGATTTTGGATAAATGACTGTAAGCCCTGGGTTCTGGCTTGGATCGTTTTAAAAACCGTCCTTTCAAAGTCTCGGCATTCATGAACTAGCTGCAAAAAGTCTTCAGGGGTAATTTCATATAGTTGACAATCCCTCAAAGCCCGAAGGGTTACAGGAACTAGATCGTCCGTCATGATCTGGATTTCACCAAAAAAAGCGGGGGCATCATGCTGCCCAATCGGCATTTCCACCCCCTCGGTAAAACGAGTAACACCAATGCTGCCAGAAGTCAGGATTAGAAAGCCCCGATGGGGATCACCTTCTTTAACGAGAGTTTCTCCCGTGGTTAATCTCAACTCCGTAGCGCGATCGCAAACCCATGCCAAGCGATCGCCAGGCAACTTCTGAAACAATTCTAGTTTTAGTAATTCTTGAGAACACAGCATATTAATAACTCCGAATTACGAACTCCTAATTCCTAACTCTTAAGTCTCTGGCATAGCTGCCGAAAGTGTTCACCCCGCGCTTCAAAGCTCAAATATTGATCAAAACTGGCACAGGCGGGGGAGAGTAAGACCACTTTTGCCTGATGCTGGTGAGCTAAAGGAATACTCTGAG
>JBEANW010000232.1:0-2566 GCA_041165225.1 Cyanobacteriota bacterium
GCAGATGCCCTGGGGACAGGTACAAAACAAGTAGTGAAATTGGGTTCGCGATCGCTCTTACTACTCAATGAAGGTGGAAATATTTATGCAGTGGATAGTATTTGTCCTCATATGAAACTACCCTTGAAGAAGGCGAAAATTACTAACGATGGTGCGCTAGTCTGTCCTTGGCATCGTAGTCAGTTTGACCTAGCTTCAGGTAGTGTCAAAACCTGGTGTCCCTTTCCTCCCGTAGTTGGGAGTGTCTTAGGTAAAATTTCCGCTGAAAAAAATCTCGGAGTTTTTCCCACTAAGATTGAAGACGGACAAATTCTCGTAGATTTGTCAGCTTAACAAAAGCTTTAAGCTCTAAGCTCTAAGCCGTAAGCTATGAACTTCGCGGGTTTAGTTTTCTAGCTTCTGTCATAGGCTTTCATGGGTTCTTTGATAAAGCGAATATAGAAATTCTTGAAGGTTGATCGCAAGACCCGAGGCAGTCCAAAATCAATGGGCATCAAAGCTTCGGGTAATTTCCAATCCGCTACCTGTAAATCCGCTGGCTTGCAGTAAGGAAACTCAATTTCTGCTAGTTCACTACAGCGTCCCTGTTTGAATTGAGCAGCTAAAGTCGGGACAGTAGCGGGATCGACATTGAGAATATCAATCATGGCACGGTCTAGGGCAAAAACATCAGTAGATGCTCCCAGAACCCCTAATTGCTTGGGTTCTCCGCCACTCGGTCCATTTCCCTCATGACCAATAATCCCGTCAATAATAGTTAAATTGGGAGCGATCGCCTTAGCTGTTTCCACAATCATTTCTCCAAAGCGATCGGCATCTTTTCCCGCTTCCATATGCCACCAAGCCTTCATTTTCCCAGGGACACAACCAAAGAGATTTTTAACGCCTAATGTCACGGTTAACTGCATATGGGATTTAACTTTAGGCAAATTAATCACCACATCGGCATTCATCGCTTCTTTCGATAGACGTAGGTGCTGGAAGTTCTCATTGTCCGTTGGGTAACGCTGTCCTTTGAATTCCACAATCGGCAAATCCAATGCTTCACAGAGAGGCAAATAACCGTTAGCTTTACAAACTCCCCTAGCACTACCAAAAGCGGGACTATCGCCGATAAAGGGTTTCCCCCCTGCTGCTTTGACTAGTTGCGCCACACAGTAGACGATTTCAGGACGAGTAATACATTCCTTGGTGGGACGACTACCCGTTAACAGGTTTGGTTTGAGCAAAACGCGATCGCCTGGTTTAACGATCGCTGTCATTCCCCCTAAAGGTTCTAATAGATATTCAAGGCGCGATCGCAATTCCTCTAGTTCGTAAGACTCGGCACGAATTAAACTGACGGTGTACATCTTTATTGGTTTATTTTTAATATCTGTCTCCAAAGTACCAAAAAAAATTATCCTCGATGTCTAAACTGCCAAAAATCGCCATCAATGGAACTTATCTTCAAGAACAAGCTAGTGGTTTGGGGGTGATGAATCAGAACTTAATTGCTGAATTAATGAAAGATGATCGTAAATTCGATTTTAGGCTATATTCCCATGCAGACTACTTTAAATCTCAATATCCAAGGCAATATCTAGCGTTAGATTCTTCCTTGTCTCCCGATCGCGGTTTATCAGGACACATCAAACGTCTTCTTTGGTATCAAACTGGATTGAAACAGCAGCTCAAACGTCAGCAAGTAGACCTGTTTTTCTCTCCTGTGTACGAAGGCATCTTTTTCCCTCCTGTTCCTCAGATCGTTACGGTTCATGACCTCATCCCCCTTAAGTATCCTGAAGTCAGTCCTAAGTGGAAATATTACTATCTTTATGCCCTACCTTTTTTGCTTAAACAGTCCCAGAGAATTATCTGTGTCTCTGAATATACCAAGCAAGATCTGATCGCCAACTACGCCCTCGATCCCAACTCTATTGATGTAGTTTATAACGGCTATGCCCAGGATTTATTTTATCCCCAAGCAAATCCTGCAATTCTTGAGCAATATAACCTAGATAAATATCTGCTGTATGTGGGGGATATGCGCTTTTACAAAAATCTGAGTCGTTGCCTAGAAGCTTTTGATAGTTTACCCCTCCAAGATTATCAATTTGTGATTACAGGCAAAAAAGATGATTTTTTCTATCCCGAAATTAAACGTCAAACCGCCAATCTTGCCGCTCAGGAGCGTGTCATCTTTCTCGATTACGTACCAACTGACGATCTGCCTGGGCTATATTCTATGGCACAAGCTTTAGTTTTCCCCTCCCTTTATGAAGGATTTGGACTACCCATACTCGAAGCAATGGCTTGTGGTTGCCCCGTAATCACCTCTAAAGTTACTTCGATCCCTGAAGTGGGTGGGGATAGCGTGTTCTATGTCGATCCCTATAATGTCGATAGTATTGCCCAAGGCATGTATCAAGTAATAACCGATCCAGAATTAAGCACGAATCTCCGAGATCAAGGATTAACCAGAGCCAAACTTTTTAGTTGGGATAAGACAGCAGAAGGGGTTGCTCAAGTATGGGACAAATGTTTGGCATATAGGGGCAAAGCTAAAAGCGACACTGCTCAACGG
>JBEANW010000233.1:0-3196 GCA_041165225.1 Cyanobacteriota bacterium
CTATTGGATACTGCTGATTTTGCCACAGTTATTGGACAGGGAATGTCGGCGATGGTTGCAGAGGAAAAAGCATATTTAGGTAATCAGGAGTGGTTGCTGAATAACGGCATTGAAATTAATCAACAGCAAGAAGCTCAGGCACGATCTTTAGCAAAATCGGGCAAAACAGTAATTTATCTGGCATATCAAGGCATATTACAGGGTTTAATTGCCATTGAAGATAGTTTACGTCTTGATGCCCTGTCAACGGTTCAACAATTGCAGTCCTTGAACCTAAATACCGTGTTACTCACAGGCGATCGCCCAGAAGTAGCCCAAGCGATCGCTCAAAAGCTCCAAATTACTCAAGTTTACGCCGAAATCAAGCCCGCAGCAAAAGCCCAGCTCATTCAGTCCCTTCAGCAAGATCAGCAAATAGTAGCGATGGTAGGGGACGGCATTAATGATGCTCCAGCCTTGGCTCAAGCAGATGTGGGTATCTCTCTCCAAGGGGGAACAGATGTGGCGATCGCCACTGCGGATATTGTCCTGATGCAAAATAAACTGCAAGACGTAATTAAATCTATTGAACTGAGTCGCGCCACGGTAAGTAAAATCAAGCAAAACTTAGCTTGGGCTTTAGCCTATAACGTCTTGGCGATTCCCATTGCAGCAGGGGCATTGTTACCTAAATACGGGGTGCTGTTATCTCCCGTCTGGGCAGCAGTGGCAATGGCATCCAGTTCGCTAATTGTCGTGACTAATTCCCTGTTGTTGAAGAATAACAGTAACTTTCAAGAAACAAATTAATCTGCTGGGACAAGGGACAAGGGACAAGGGGGAAAGGGGAAAGGGGAAAGGGGAAAGGGGAAAGGGAAAGCTTATAGCTTATAGCCTATAGCTTATTTAACTTGAATGCCCTTCTTGGTAAATTTTGTGACCCAGAATTTTAGCTGAGGATCGGGGATTTGAGTTCTCACCTGCTGTTGAACCGCGATCGCCTGGGCTTCTGACTCACAGAGGGCAAACACCGTCGGACCAGATCCTGACATCATGGTTCCTAAGACATCTTGAGCAGCAAAAGCAGCTTTTAATTCTGCTACTAACGGATGGGCAGGGAAAACTATTTTTTCTAAATCATTATGGATTAATTTGCCAATTTCTAAGTTATGGTGATGAGAGATCGCCTTAACCAAAGCGCCAGAACTTACTTTCGCAGTCCGAGATTTCACCCCTGCGGTATCCGAGACATAAGTATCACGATGTTGTTGCCGATAGGTTTGGTATGCCCAAGGAGTTGAGACGCTAAGATGGTCATATTTAGCCAGCACCACCCACATATTGCCTAGGGGTTGGAGATCATCAAGTTGCTCTCCTCTGCCTGTGGCGATCGCTGTTCCTCCAGAAACACAAAAAGGAATATCAGAGCCTAACTCCGCAGCTAAATCCTGTAACTCTGGTTGGGTTAAGCCCAATTTCCACAGCAGATTAATTCCTACCAGTACCGCCGCCGCATTTCCCGAACCACCAGCTAATCCCGCAGCCACGGGAATATTTTTCTCAATTCTGATATTGACGCCGCCATAGTTAGCATACATCTGGGGGAAGGTATCACCCATCAACTGAGCAGCACGATATGCCAGGTTAGACTTGTCCGTAGGCACTTGAGGATGGTCGCAGTAGATCTGAATCTTTTGAGTATCGCTAGATTGAAGATCAATTCGATCTGCCAAACTAACACTTTGCATAATCATGACTAACTCATGAAAACCGTCAGGGCGATCGCCGATTATTTCTAGGTAAAGATTAATCTTCGCTGGCGCAATTAAGGAATAAGATTGCATATCACTAGAGACACTATACTCACCAGACCTAATATATAGCGATTATGTAACCCTGAAAATAAAAATATCCCAGGATTACATAAGGGAAAAGGGGAAAGGGGAAAGGGGAAACAAATTACCGGAACTCTCTCCAATCCCTAATGTTTAGATCTAGCTAAAGTTATCCGCTGTCAGTTGTTCGGTATTGATTCCGTCAAGAGTTACTAATACTTCCTCCCCTAGCAGAATGTTGTTGTCTGCAAAATTCAGGTCAGCAAATTGCAAACTATTAGCTAAACTAAGGCGATCGCCTTTTAAATCGAAGTCCAGGATAGTCTTATCCCCTAGAGCTAGCTTAAAAACCAGCAAGATCATCTCCAGAACAAGCGCTCAGTATTTCTTCTCCTTCGCTACCCAAGGTTAACTTGAATAGTTCAGCTCCAGTTTCACCGTTATCAGCAGAGAAAAATAATTCATCTCCCACCACAGTTAGGGAACTAGGTAAAGAACTCTCGGGAGAACCTTCCTCATTTAGTCCTGGATAAATATCTGCGAATAGTTTAGTTCCATCCGCAGTTCCATCACTGACGAATAACTCCGTACCATTCTTGCCGTCATCAGCAGCAAAGTACAGCTTGTCATTGAATACCACTAAGTCACTGGGGGAAGAACTATTGCCATCATAACCGTAATCACTATCTTCCCCAGGATAAATATCCACCAGGAGGCTCGTTCCTTCGGCGGTACCGTCGCTGACATATAGTTCTCTGCCACTTTCCCCATTACTAGCTTTAAAGTATAGTTTGTCGTTCAATTCGACTAATTTGCGATCATAGAAACCATCGCTGCCTCTGCCATAGATGAGTTCTTCTGGATTAAGGTCTACTAGCAGTTGAGTTCCTTCCGCAGTACCATCACTGACATATTGCACATTGCCATTTTCCCCATTGGCACTGAAATAGAGTTTGCCATTAAACTCTACAAAATTATCAGCTTGAGAAGTTCCTTCTCCATTAAGGTCTACCAGCAGTTCAGTTCCTCCCGCAGTACCATCGCTAACATATAGCCCATAATCACTTTCTGCACTGTTGGCGGTGAAATAGAGCTTGTCATTGAATTCTATAAAATTATCAGGGTAAGAACTTTTTGCACCATAGTCATCTTCCCCTGAACTAAGATCTACCAGTAATTCGGTCCCGCCCGCAGTCCCGTCAGTGACATATAGTTCTCTGCCACTTTCCTCATTACTGGCACTGAAATAGAGCTTATCATTGAATTCAGCAAAATTATCAGGGTAAGAACTTTTTGCACCATAGCCATCGTTCCCTGGATTAAGATCTACCAGTAATTCAGTTCCGCCCGCAGTCCCGTCAGTGACATATAGTTCTCTGCCA
>JBEANW010000234.1:0-11986 GCA_041165225.1 Cyanobacteriota bacterium
CAGAATTGAAGCATCGGGAAATATCACTTTGAAAACTATTCGTGGGGTGGCAGAAACTGGAGTTGATTACATTTCTAGTAGCGCACCCATAACCCGATCTCACTGGTTAGATTTGAGTATGAGAATACTATAGTGTCCCAAACCATAACGACTAAAGACTAATCATTGACACCATTACTAAATCCACGTCATCATAGAGAAGAATATTAATCTTTGTTAAGACGTTGAATGTCATTTGAATTTTTCTCGTTAGACACTCTACAAGAACTAGCTCGGCTCTACGGCTACTGGGCAGTATTTGTGGGGATTGCGATCGAAAACATGGGAATCCCGCTGCCTGGAGAAACTATCGTCATTGTTGGCGGTTTCTTGGCTGGTAGTGGCGAACTAAACTACTGGTGGGTTTTGGGTAGTGCGATCGCTGGAGCAGTTTTAGGGGATAATTTCGGCTATTGGGTCGGCCGATTTGGAGGCTGGGAACTGTTAGTAAAAATCGGACGTATTTTTCGCCTTCAGGAACAACAGCTAGAGCAAGCAAAAGACCGCTACAGCAAAAATGCAGTGCAGGCGGTTTTCTGGGGCAGATTTGTCACTTTACTCAGAATATTCGCTGGCCCCCTAGCAGGGATTACTCGAATGCCCTACAGGCAGTTTTTACTGTGTAATTTTGGTGGTGCTGCGGTGTGGTCAACCACCATTGTAACGATTGCTTTCTTTCTAGGAAAAGCAGTTTCTTTAGAGGAAATTGTGGGGTGGTTCACGCAAATCGGTATCGTGGCATTGTTTCTAGTCATTGCCTTGCTGCTTATTCCCCTAATTTGGGACTACGGACATAAAAAACTTTTCGCCAAAGATTGAATGTTGGCACTGGCTTAACTAAATCTCTTAAGGGATGAGTTTGGATATTTTATTTTCTAGAGTTCCCTTAGCAGCTTGTTTTACGAACTCGATACGATAGTTCACAGCCCTACTTCTGCCTTCAACTCATCCCAAGTTACTGTTCCTTCTATATCCACTGTTGATAAAGCAGTGCGCGGATCACTTATATCCTTTTCGGCATCTAAAATTGACCAAACCTTCTGGGTCATAAGTTCTAAGCCTGCACGAGTCACGGCGGAGATATGAAAAATCGGGACGGAGGTTAGTGCCTGTAACTCAGAAGTAATGAGTTCTAAAGTTTCATCATCCACGGCATCGATCTTATTAAAAGCAATAATCTGTGGTCGATCAGGTAAACCATGACCGTAGGCTGCTAATTCTTGCTGAATAGTTTGATAGTCGGCGATAGGATCTTCTGCTGTGCCATCGATTAGATGCAGCAAAACACGGGTTCGTTCAATATGACGTAAAAAATCATGACCCAAACCAATGCCTTCCGATGCCCCCGAAATTAACCCAGGAATATCGGCAAACACCGTTCCGTCTCCACTAGGTTTCCGCACCACGCCCAGATTCGGGACTAGAGTGGTGAAAGGATAGTCCGCTACCTTGGGTTTAGCAGAGGATAAAGATGAGATTAGGGTTGATTTTCCTGCGTTGGGTAAACCGATGATGCCCACCTCCGCAATGAGTTTAAGCTCCAGGCGTAACCTTCTGATTTCCCCTTCCAAACCAGGAAGAGCGTGTTCTGGAGCGCGATTGCTATTACTTAAAAAATGCTTGTTGCCCAAACCGCCTTTGCCCCCCGCAGCAACACAGAGGGTTTCTCCATCCGTGGTCAAATCGCCAATATATTCCCCTGTGTCGGCATCGGTAATCAGGGTACCACTGGGAATTTTAATCAGGCGATCGCTTCCTTTGGCTCCCGTACAGTTATTGGTGCCACCTTTTATACCATCTTCTGCCTTAAAGATGCGGGCATAGCGAAAATCCAGCAAAGTCTGGAGACGATTTGAGGCTACCAAAATTACCGAACCACCCCAGCCACCATTACCCCCCGCAGGGCCTCCCGCAGGCACATATTTTTCCCGTCGGAATGCCACCATACCATCGCCACCCTTGCCAGCGATTACTTCTACTTCTGCTAAATCGATAAACTGCATTAATTACGACCGAGTATTGACTAAAAAACTATTGAACATACTTAGTGACATCTTCTCCGCATTCATCCGCCAAGTATGACAGGGAACGAAAGCGCAACAGGGTAAATTGTTCGTAGAGAGGATTAAGTTTACAAAGAGGTGGAATATGAGCAATCTTGCGCCCAAATAGATTAATATCCCGTTCAAAAGGACATTGAGGTGGAATTACTCGACAGATAAATTTAGCTAATCGAGGATCTTTTACTTCCATCCCTTCCAGCCAATCTTTCACGGGGTAGAGAACATCGACACTGGATTTAGATTTCTCAGGGGGAGTTAAGAAAAAGGCGGAATCTGATGCATCTACTGTTGCTGCTGCTGCTTTTGCTGCTTCTGGTCGATAGAGATTATTTTCCAGAGCTTTCAAAGCTTCGATTTTAATCTCTAAAGCAGCACTAAATTGATGTAGCAGCTCATATTCTGGCGCGGAATAAACTCCGTCCGCTACTGCTACCAGAACTGCCGTCCGCAGAAAATTTTCAGCGGTATCAGGTTCTTTGCCTAATTTTTCGGCTAATTCTTCTGGGGTTATACTCTCCAGACGATTTACCCCATCAATATTTGCTAAATCTTGGGTTAATTGACCAATTAGCTCCTGTTCTTTGGGGTCATAATATCCATCAGCCAAAGCTATGGTGTATAAGCCTCTGAACCAAGCTACAATTTGGCGATCGCTATATGCAGATTGAATAGTACCAGTCATCAAAAATTATTAAAATAATTTATTGTTTGCTCTTAGACTTACCTTATCTAAATCATAGCGAAAACTGCTACCAAAACTGTTTAGAATTAAATTAGTCTTAATTCCTCAAAATTACTATTCAAACTATTCAAGAAATTACCCTTCAGGCGATCGCCGATAGTGAACGTCTCGACCGTTGGTTGGCAACCCAACTACCTGATATCTCTCGTTCGCGAATTCAAAAGTTAATTGAAAATGGTCATGTTCAATTAAATCATCAAGTATGCAATAGCAAAAAAACTAAAGTTGCGACCGGAGATTATCTCAGTGTTACTATTCCCGAACCCCAAAAACTAGACCTAACCCCCGAAAATATTCCCCTGGATATTCTCTATGAAGATGAACATCTAATTATTGTCAATAAACCTGTGGGGATGGTAGTTCACCCTGCCCCAGGACATTATACGGGAACGCTAGTTCATGCTCTGTTGCATCATTGTGACACTCTAGCTGGCATTGGTGGGGTAGAGCGTCCTGGTATAGTTCATCGTATTGACAAAGACACGACTGGAGCGATTGTCGTGGCGAAAAGCGATCGCGCTCATCAGCATCTCCAGGGGCAAATCAAGGCGAAAACTGCCCGCAGAGAATACTGGGGAATCATCTACGGTTCATTTCCTGAGCATTCAGGTACGATTGATATACCCATTGGTCGTCATCAAAGCGATCGCCAAAAAATGACCATGACACCTGTGGAGCATGGTGGAAGAGCCGCCGTAACCCATTGGCAAACTTTAGAAAGAATTGGCAACTACAGCCTGATGCAATTCCTCCTAGAAACAGGCAGAACCCATCAAATTCGAGTCCATTGCGCTCATTACGGACACCCTTTAGTGGGAGACAGCACCTATGGCTCCAATCGTTCCTTGAAAGTAAATCTCACTGGTCAAGCGCTCCACGCCAGACAGCTATCCCTAATCCATCCCATCACAGGAGAGTTAATTACAGCGATCGCTCCCCTGCCAGAAGAATTTACCAAACTACTCCAAGTTCTCCGCCAGCGTAATTAGAGTTCTTTATTAGGGCGTAAGACTCTATAGTGGATGTTTATCGGGAATACCCACCCCACGAGGAAATTCCTTCGACGTAGCAGAATGCTTGCGAATATAAATACAGTGACGAATTCCCTTGCTTAAAGGTGTTTCCCAGCGATGAACCAGTTCAATCTTGCCCCCTAACTGAGCTACTGAGGGTGCCAGACTTGCGGTGTCTGCTTCGCTCCAATGTCCACGATAGAGAACTGCTAATCCACCCTTTTTAACGAACGGAAGACTGTATTCTGCACAGACAGAAGGTTTACTCACCGCTCTAACTAACGCCAGATCATAGCTGGCGCGATCGCCTGGAATTCTACCCAATTCTTCTGCTCTGGCTACTATCCCCGTCGCGTTATCGAGCTGGAGTTTGGCAATTAGATCGTTGACAAAAGTAATTTTCTTGCGGGTGGAGTCCAGTAAGGTGATGCGCCAATGGGGAAAAGCGATCGCCAAAGGAATACCTGGAAATCCTGCTCCAGTTCCCACATCAATGATCTGTAACTTATGGGCTAAAATTTCCTCTAGACCAATTATTCCCGATAAAGAATCCCAGAGATGTTTTTCCCAAAAGTCTTCGGGGGAGGTGATGCGAGTCAAATTTTGCTGACGATTGCCCGCTAATACCTCTTGATAAATCTGCTGAAATAATTGCTCTTGAGTATCCCTTGGTTGCCAATGTAGAGTTTGTGACCAAACCTGATTCATTGGGGGCAGGACGCTGGCTTCAATTTGACTCATAAACTTGTAGAATTATCGGTTCAAGGCCGTTGACTCCATCGGCTGTAAAACGCCATGATTGATCGTCCAACAGCGATCGGCTATTTCAATCAGTTCCCCAGGATCGTGAGTTACCACTAGTAGCGTCCAATGCTGCTTTAATTTGGCTAACAGTTTAGCTAGCTGAATCCGCATTGACCAATCTAACCCCGCCGTTGGTTCATCTAGTAAGAGTATATTCGGTTGGCGAATTAGCTGGACTGCCAAGGCTAAACGACGCTGCTGTCCGCCGCTGAGGGCGTGGGGTGATATCTGGAGAGATATCTGCTCTAATCCTACCTCGCTTAAAGCATCTCTGACTCTTTTTAGGTCTAACTCGGGATGACCTAGACGCAATTCCTCTAAGACGGTAGCACCACAAAAATGCCGTTCGGGAAACTGAAACACTAAACCAGCTAGTTGCTGTAGTTCGAGATCCGTCAGTTGTTTTGTGCGCCAATAGATTTTACCTTTAGTTGGTTCTGCTAATCCCGCCAGGATTTCTAAGATGGTAGTTTTGCCTGAACCACTAGCGCCGACAATTAATCCCAGCTTTTGGGCTGGTAGTTCTAGGTTAATCTCCTTGAGAATCGGTTGAGGAGTTGCGGTCGGATGATAAATCAAATTTTGCAGGCGCAGCATGATCTCATTAACTAGAGAGTATTCTTGTTTGATTATACGCGCTCAAATTTAGTCATAAAATATCTAACGAATGGCAAAGCGATCGCGTCCTGCCATCTTTGCTTGATATAGCGCTTGGTCGGCATTCAACAATAATTCTGCTGGAGTCAATGCTGCGGATGGAATTAAAATAGTAACGCCAAAACTAGCCGTAACATACTGACTAACTTGAGACTTGCTATGAGGCAGTTTTAGCTGCGCGATCGCCGTTTGAATATTTTTCGTAACTTCTAGTGCCTCTCCCAAGATGGTATTGGGTAAAAGTACGACAAATTCTTCTCCTCCGTAACGAGCTGATAAATCGGCTGCGCGACGAGTGACAGAGGCAATTGCTTGAGCTACAGAACAAAGACAGTCATCTCCAGCTTGGTGTCCGTAGGTATCGTTATACTGCTTAAAATAATCAACATCACAGAGAATCAGCGACAAGGGCAATTGTTCCCGTTGCATTCTGCACCACTCTTGATCGAGTCGTTCGTCAAATAGCCGTCGATTGGCAATTTGGGTTAGTCCATCGAGGTAAGCCAAGCACTCAAGTTCTTGGTTAGCAGCCTTGAGGGCAGCTTCAGTATTCACCCGCTGTTGAATTTCTGCCTGGAGTTCCTGAGTCCGCTCACTAACTTTTGCTTCCAGCGATCGCGAATAGGCTTCTAATTGTTGCCGTGATTGCTGAATTTCTTGGTTCATCTGGTTGAAGGAGTGAGCTAAAGTAGATAACTCACGAATTCTCGAAGTAGGTATTCTCTCTGTAAAATTCCCGCGACTAATTTGTTGACTGGCATAACTCAACCCCCGAATTGGTTTGACTAAGCGACGACTGAGGAGAATGTTCAGGGCGATCGCAGCCATCACTGCGCCGAAACAAAGCAAAATGGTTGTTCGTGTTCCCTCATGTATACGAGCCATGACATCTGATTCTGGCACAATAATCACCGTCAGCCAATCTAACCCGTGACCATCAGAAAAGGGGATTACCTGGACGAATTGCTGTTTTCCATTGAATTTAAAGTCAAACTTTTGCTGCTGTTGAATGTCGGCAAAACTCGTGAATTTTTGCTGGATAAACTGAGCAGTTGCCTGAATTAAAGGTGTTTGGCTATCTAACACCTTCACCCGCTGGGGCGATTCCCCCGTAAAGTGCCGAAACGGTGATTCTTGGCTAGAACTGGCAACCAGCAATCCTGAGCGATCGATCAGAAATACTTGTCCTGAAGGGCTAATTTGATTCTGCACCAGAAATTTTTGAATATCTAATAGTGACATATCCGTGCCACTAACACCGATTAACCTGCCCGTTTGATCGTAGAGGGGTTGAGCGGCTGCAATAAATACAGTTCCTGGGGTAAAGCCTGCATAAATACTCGTCCAGATTGCTTTTTTGGCAGCAACTGCCTCTTTGTACCAAGGACGTTTACGGGGATCGAAGGCTGGTTGTTCCACCTTGAGTTGATTGGTACGCATCCCTCGTTTATTGGTGGCATAGTAAGTTCCGTAGTAGTGATTTGCTCGATTGGACATCGAAATCTGCAAGTTGTTATCATCTCCAGGTCGCCAAATTCCTAAAGCATCCCCAGTCTCCGCACCCAGACTAATCCAGGTGAGGTTGTTAAACAATTGCATGTTTTGCCAGAGGTATTGCTCTCGTCGATCATCAGATCTCTCTAAGTTCAGCTTTAAATCCCCTCGCAGAACAGCGTCGCTATTGAGTTTATTCGCTAACAGGGGAGTCGCTAAATAACTAGTTAATTTCTGTTGAATCCTCTGGCTAAAATCATTTGTCAGTCGATCAGTTAAATCTTCAACCGCATGCTGACTGTTGCGATAGGACAAATAACCCACCAAGCCAGCAACTAGCATAACTTGCAAAATAAACGGTGCGATTAATAACGAAGATAGAGATGCTTTCCTCACTGATTTCTGCTACTTTTCTCCTTGTGCCATCACCTTATTACCTCAACTAAAAATATTAATTTTTGGTTGGCACTTAAACTTTCCGTCCAGGATAACATGGGACTTTGAAGACCTGCTTCCATGTTTTTTGGCAATCAACGGACTTGGTTCTGAAATTCTGAGTATGATCTAAGAAAAGCTAAATACAGATAAATATTCAGTGCTATCAGAAATCAATCAAGTCAACGCTTTAGTAGTTGGTGCAAGTCAGGGAATTGGCTTAGGGTTCGTGCGATCGCTTTTACAACAAGGCAATATACAGCATATTTTTGCTACCTACCGTAATCCAGATACGGCAGGGGAATTGCTAGATTTGGTAAGTCAATATGGCGATTGCGAAGCTAGCCGAAGGCATCGCCTCACCTGTCTTCAGGTGGATATTACCATCGAAGAGGACATAGCAGCAGCAGTTAAGGAGATACAAGCATCAGTCAAACAACTACACTTAGCAATCTATTGTGTGGGAGTACTCCATGACCAAAATTTGACTCCCGAAAAAAGTCTCAGACAAATTAACGCCGAGAACCTAATTTATTCCTTTCAGGTTAATAGTATTGGTGCTGTCTTACTCGCTAAACATTTAATGCCTTTGTTTAACAAGACGGAACTCAGTATCTTCGCTAGTATTTCCGCCAAGGTGGGTAGTATTGGCGATAATCGTTTAGGGGGCTGGTATGGTTATCGTGCCTCTAAGGCAGCTTTAAATATGTTTCTCAAGACTACGGCGATCGAATATAGTCGTCGCTGCCCGAAAACTATTGTGGTAGCACTACACCCAGGTACTACCGATACTCAGCTTTCTCAACCCTTTCAGAAAAATGTGCCGACGGAAAAGCTTTTCCCTGTGGAACATACGGTAAAGCTGCTGTCTCAAGTAATCTCAAACTTATCTCTCCAAGATAGCGGAAGGTTCTTTTCTTGGGATGGGACTCAATTGCCTTGGTAAATAATCATCTAGGTTGCTGATGTTGAGAGTTGTCAGTTTTAAATCAGACTTGCCAAGATATTAATTGCCAAAGCCAGAATGACCGTATTAAAGAAAAAAGTCAAAACTTCATGTATCAAAACGAGCCGTCTTAGCAAGCGCGAATTTATTGGTACATCGGAAACTTGACAAGTCATGCCAATTCCTAAGGAGAAATAGAGAAAATCCCAATAATCAGGCTGTTTTTCAGTCGGAAAATCCAAAGCATCTGGTAGAGAAGCGCGATCGCTTTTGGCTTGATAATACAGGTGTGCATAGTGCAGCGCAAACATAGTATGAATTAGGAGCCAAGAAACTACAATCGTCACCAAGGTCAGGGTAATGTGTAATGTTAGTAGTCTCGAAGACATGTTTTTACTTTCCGCCAGCATAAAACCAATTGCCAGAAGACTAGCACAAGCTGCCGCCACCACTAAAGCTAAAATTGTCCAACGGCTCTCATCTTCCCGTTGGGAACTACGTTGCATTTTTTGAGTCGTGGCATTGTTCATCATTACCCCCACCAGAGTCAAAAAACTGATAACCCCTATATCCCAAGTAACAATCATCCGCGTCGATCGCTGCATCCATTGGGGAAGTAGAAAATAGACCGATGCTGCAACTAAAATAGCAATTAGTAGACGGGGTTTCGCATCTAGATGTTTGAGCAATGGGGGATCAGAGATAATATTGCAGATATCGAAATTATTTTAATTATTTTAAATACTAAACTATCGAGGATATACAAGTTGTGGAATATAAAACCCTGGTACGTGAATTAGCGAATTTCTGGCGACAGAAACTTCATCGCCCATTAGCTTCCTTAGTTACCACCATTGGTACAGTGGGGTTAATTAGCTGCTTATTGATTATTTACGTCTTAGCTCAACTTTCAGATGAAGTATTAGAGCAAGAAGCTTTTGCTTTTGATCGAACAGTTTTACTGGGAATTCATCAGTTTGCCAATCCCACTCTTGATCGCCTAATGCTTACGATCACTAACTTAGGTAATCCTAATACTGTGGTGGCGATCGTGGGAATCAGTTTAGCTATTCTGTGGTGGCGACGTTATTACCAAGAAGCCAAAATATTTGTGATTGATTGTCTTGGTGGAGTCATCCTCAGTTATGGTCTGAAATTAGTGTTTAGCAAACCGCGTCCTAACCTTTGGCAGTCAGGAATTGAAGAAACTTCTTTTAGCTATCCAAGTGGTCATGCTTTAGGTTCAACAATCCTCTATGGATTTTTGGCTTATGTCCTGGCAACTCGATATCCGCAGCTTGCTTTCCTAATTTATGCTGGTGCTGTTTTACTCATTAGTGCTATTGGTCTAAGTCGGCTATACCTAGGGGTACATTGGCCGACTGATATCATCGCTGGCTATAGTATTGGCTTTTTGTGGGTGATGTTCTGTATCACGATGTTGAAGTTACAAAAATTGAACAGTCCAAATTAGGGCAGAAGGCGAAGGGATTGTTGCCTCAACTCATATAAACCGAGCATCAACATTGAAATACCCAAAGGTAGAAAATAATAGATACCTCGATAAGCCAACAGTACCCCAAGTAACTGATCAACGGAAATTACTGGTGAAAGCAGTAATATCAACACGCTTTCAAATACCCCCAGCCCTCCTGGTACATTACTGATAATCCCCGCTAACTGTCCCAGGAGATAAATGCCAAAAAAGTTAAAATAGGATAAATTTTTGGGTACAGGCAACAAAACATAAAGTATCGCCGCCGCTAACATCCAGTCGAGAGAAGTAAGGGCAATTTGAACTAAAGAAAGCTTGATTGGTAGATGGGGAAACACCAATTTTTTGATCTTTAATGGCTTTTGACTCAATCCGCTCCAGAGTAAGTAGGCAGCAATAATCCCCAAGAAAATATACCCTACAGGTCTGACGGACTCAAAGGGAATATGCAGCGATTCAGGGGTGGCGATGGGTTGCAGGGCAAAAATGACTCCACCGACAGCAAAGAAACCCAGCCAAAAGCTAAGGTTGCAAAAAGCGATAATTTGGGCAATCTTGGCGGCTGATAATCCCCAGGCTGAGTAAAAGCGATAGCGAATAGCGCTCCCGCTCAGTAGAGCAAAGCCAACACTGTTACTGATGGCATAGCTGACGATCGCCACTAAGGCAGTGCGACGATAGGATAAGGGTTGGCGCAAATGATAGACGGCTAGAGTATCGTAGCCTGTAAACAGAAGATAGTTCAGCAGAGTTAAAGCGATCGCCAGAGCAATATATTGACGGGGAATCATTGTGAGGATGTGGAGAATATCCTGGAGATGATACTTGCGTAGTTCCTGGGTAATTGCCCAAAGAGAAATACCAAAGAGCAAAACGCTGAGGAATAATGGTGCCAGGCGAGCCAATTTTTTGCCGAAGGAAGTGACGGCAGTACTTAAAAACTGAGTTCCTAAATAATCCCAAAGGCGATCGCCTGAATCGGCGCGAATCAATCCCACCACCACGTCAGGTAAGGTAGCTAATCGGGGATAAACCAGATAGCGTGATTCCCAGTCAGGATTGAATTTATCCTTGTAAGCCCGTAGTCCCTGAAAGTTATAAAATTGATCGAGGTGTTGGTAGAGATAGTGTATTCCTCGTTCGAGTCGAGAGGCAGAAGATATTGCCCCCACTCCTGAGAGGGCAACCAGACCTAGATTGAAGCTATCGTAATCCAATCTCTTAAAGCGTTCAAACAGAGAGATCAGTAGATAATCCATCGTGCCAGTTTCTGCCTGGGGAAGATGACGCATTAAATCAATGGTAATTTCGTTCAGTTGGTACTCAGGAATGACGTTGGCAAAAGCGATGGGGTTTGCCTGGGCATTACAAACTACTGCAATTTCGCAATCTTTGAGATATTCATCATTGAACCAACCAAGAGAAAACTTTTTCTCGGAACCTTTCATCAGTTCCAACCACTCATTACTGATAGCCCGTAGCTCTGCCAACAATTCATCCGTAATAGGCGGGGCGTAAAACTGGACATAATAACCAAACTTATTAAACTTATGGACTGTCGAGCGTAAGTGTCTGCCTGCTTTACCTTGGAGGGTAAAATTGGGGAGATCCATCACTGCTTCCTCGCCAATTTTTAGAGTTTTAAAACCCAAAGATTCATATAGCTTCAGATCCCCTGCTAAAGTTTGATAAAAAGCTGGTTGCCAGTCATTGCGATCGCAGAATTGCTTAAAAGTGGCGATCGCCTCCAGCCGTTCTTCTACAGGACCAATGGGATCACCTAAAGCGATCGCGCTCCTGCCTTCTGGGACGTAAGCAATTACACTCCGACCAGAGGAACTGAAATGATAAGACTTATCATCTAACAGGGCGAATCTGGCGAGGGAAGATCGTCCGTATTGTTCAATAATTTTTTTAGCTCTCTTACGCTCTTCGGTCGTTGCTTCCTGATGGATTAGCACTGGACGCAATAACATCCACAAGGCATAAAGTAACGTTACCGCGCCGATAATGTAGATGGACTCAGCAAAAAAACGTTCAAAGCGAGTACTAAATTGGAGGTCAATATTACCTACCGTAAAAAACATGGTCAAAGTTTGTCTCAGTGCCTGACTCAGACGAAAGTCAACGGTGGAATTATGGTCTAGCCACAAAAAACCTAAAGTACCGTAGGCAAGAGTAAACAGCAAGGCGATAACTAATGCCTGAATGCCATGAATAATTGACGGGCGATCCGAACGGGCAGTAAAAACCCTGCCCATCAACAAAAGCTGTCCTAGTAGTATCGTTGAGAGCAAA
>JBEANW010000235.1:0-12413 GCA_041165225.1 Cyanobacteriota bacterium
TGAGCGATGATTATTGCTGCTGATGATGAGGAATTGCTGGGGTTAGTATTTATAGTCATGATGATTATGTCCTTGATGAGCCTGATCTCAGTATTTTTCCAACCTTCTACTTGCTAGGGACATGGAATAGCAAAAAATCCAGTAAATTAAGCCAATAAACAGATAAATTTCGGCCGATCGCCCTACATATTTTGGGTTAGCTAGGATTGATTGGGATATGCCCAACAAATCTACCAAGCTGACAATTATTAACAACGATGTATCTTTAAACAAACTGATAAACTGACCAACTATCGTCGGAATCACTGCTCTTAACGCTTGAGGCAGAATGATCAAGGTGATTACTAACGGGGAACTTAAACCCAAGGCTTTGGCTGCTTCAGTCTGACCCTTTGGTACTGACTGCAATCCACCCCGCACGTTTTCCGCTAAATAAGCAGCAGTAAATAGGGTGTAGCCAGCGATCGCTCGCCAAACTTGGTCGATTAACACATCGCTAGGCAACACCAAAGGCAGCATGATCTGCGCCATAAACAGAATTCCAATTAGAGGCAAACCTCGAAACAGTTCAATATAAATAGTCGCTAGCCAACGAATTGCTGGTAATTCGCTCTGCCGTCCCAGTGCTAACAGCACACCCAAGGGAAAAGAAAGAATAATACTGACCACTGCCACTAACAAGGTGAGAATTAGACCACTGAGACTAGTTATTGGGACTACATTGAGCAACCAACCGCCCATTAACAGCCAAAGAACTACACCGAAAGTCAGCACCCAGATCGCTGCTAACCAAGTTCTCAAAGGAAGATTAGAAAACAGACTTTGTCCTAATTTCTTCCCCAGAGTGGCCGCTAGGATTAAAAGTACCAGCATTCCTAAAAGACGGATACTTGAAGCTACGCCTACCCAGGGGGAAATCAACCCGCAGACAGCAGCCAGAAGAGTCAGCATAATTAAATTGCTTCTGTTGAATAGATTCCCAGGTTCAGATAGGATGCCCCCAGAAAAACCTGCTAACCCCAGAATAATTCCTAGTGCCGTCCAAGGTCGCCAGAGGGATACTTCTGGATAGTAACCGACCAAAAAAAGCCGCAGATTTACCGTCACCACTGACCATTTCGCCTGAGTAAATGTCCAACCAATCAATGAGGTGACGACCCAGTAGAGCAATGCAAGACAAGCAATAGTCAGAAAGGAGTTATACCAGGTGCTAAATAAATTTTTCTTCAGCCAAACCCCAGGACTAACTCGACTAACGGGAGGGAGAGATTGTTCTCTCGATTCTGAATTTGTGCTGGTCATCGTTCTTGTAATTGCATCCTTGCGTTTAACCAGTTCATAACTAGAGCAATAATCAAGTTAATAATTAAATAAGTAACCATGACAATTAACAACGTTTCCACAGATCGACCAGTATTATTAAAGATGGTATTGGCGATCGCATAAATATCGCTATAGCCGATGGCGATCGCTAAACTAGAATTTTTGGCGAGGTTAAGATACTCGCTGGTTAGGGACGGAATCATCACCCGCAATGCTTGGGGAAAGATCACCAACTGCATAACTAAACTTGGCTTGAGTCCTAATGCTCTAGCTGCTTCCCACTGTCCTTGGTTCACTGACTGAATACCTGCCCGCACAACTTCAGCAATATAAGCTGCCGTATAGACTGATAATCCCAGCAACAGGGTCGCCAATTCGGGGGAGAAGTTTAGCCCTCCCAAAATGCTGCTCGCTTGTCGATCTAATTGAGGATGTTGCCAGTCCAAACCCCAGACTAAAGCGAAAATAGTAGCGATCGCTGTGCCGATTAATACTATCTGTAAGATCTGTGCCACAGGACTATGTTGTGCGATCGCCTCAATGCGCCGACGCATCACAATTATAGTTAAAATGACACTCCCGCAGATCAATCCTAAAGCGAGCCAAGTGGATGTCGTTCCTGCTGGCCAAGGAATACTTATTCCTCGGTTGCTGAGATAAATTGACCCTGGCAAAATCAAAGGCTGATCAACCCTTGGTAAGTTAAGAAAGACAGCAGAATACCAGAAAAATAGTTGCAACAGTAGAGTCGTATTCCGTAAGATTTCTACGTAAACAGTGGCTAGCTGGCGTACCAGCCAATTATCTGATAACCTGCCAATGCCCACAGTGACACCAATCAAAGTTGCTAGTATGATACCCACAACCATCACTCGCAGGGAGTTTAACAAGCCCACTAAGATTGCTTTGCGATAAGTGTCGCTGGGTTGGAAATCAATTATCTGATCGCTAATATCAAAAGAAGCTTTGCTGCCCAGGAAGTCAAACCCAAACTCAAGATTCTTTTGCTGAAAATTATTGACTAGGTTATTGCCTAGAACTATAAGAACAGCCAACACTAGAGAAATTACGACAATTTGCAGCAAAATACCGATTACACGCTGATTATGCCATAGAGGAATTTTTGCATTAGCCATGAATTTAAGGGTGGTCAATAACCAGAGAAACCAAAATAACTATCATCTAAATGGAGGAGAATAGAGTAATCCCCCCTCAGTCCAAAGATTATTAAGTCCTCGGTCTAAATCTAATGGTTTACCAATATTGCGATCGTAAATTTCACCGTAGTTACCAACATGCTTAATCACCCTGGCAGCAAAGTCGTTAGGTAAGCCGATGGTTTTGCCAAAAGACTCTTCTGTGCCTAAAAAGCGTTTAATGTCTGGATTGGCACTATTGGCAAAGGTATTGAGGTTTTTCGAGTCGATGCCAAATTCTTCTCCTTGAATTAAGGCATAGGTAATCCACTTAACTGCATCAAACCAGGCAGCATCGCCATCGACAATTAATGGTCCCAAGGGTTCTTTGGACATCACTGTATCGAGAATAGCGTGTTGCTCAGGATCAGGTAAGATCGCACGGCGACCGACTAGTTGAGTGCGATCGGCAGTGATTGCTTCACAACGACCCTGCACATAAGAATTGTAAAGGGTATCTTCATCCCCAAAAACTACGGAAGTGTACTTGATCTTTCTCTGTCCCATCTGATCTGCTAAGTTTTGTTCAGCGGTAGTACCAGACTTGACACAGATAGTTTTCCCTTGTAGCTGTTCTAATTTTTCTACCCCACTATCGGTCGGTACCATCATGCCCTGAGCATCGTAAAAAATAGTCGGGGTAAATTCCATTCCTAACTCAATATCACGGCTAATTGTCCAGGTAGTGTTGCGAGCCAGTAAATCAATCTCTCCTGTTTGAAGGGCAGTAAACCTTTGAGCAGCAGTAAGATTACGATATTCAACCAGATTGGGATCGTCAAACAAAGCGGCGGCAACGGCACGACACAGATCAACATCCATGCCTAAATATTCACCTTTTTCGTTAACAAAACTAAATCCTGGTAATTTTCCGCTGACACCACAGATTAGTTTTCCTCGTTGCTTGACCGTATCTAATCGGCTAGTTTGAGTTGTCTCTTTACTTTTTGGAGTATCTGTAGATCCTGTTGTGCTTGGGGTTTGGGTTTCGGGTTGTTGCCCTCCACAGGCACTCACAAATATCAGTATTAAGATTACTAGTAGCCCTGAACTCCACTTACGGATTGGCCAAAATTGGTTATACATATCATTAATTAATTCCGTTAAATATTATGTTTTAGTCGTCTTTACTTGTTCGGCAATCTTGGCGATCGCTTGATAGGCGGAAAGCACTGCTCCTTCTTGCCAACCTGTTAAATAGCTTAAATGTTCTCCAGCTAGATAAATTGGGCCTGACGCTTCATTGAGTATACGATAGGCAGCGTCGCGTTCTTCTTCTTCCCAATCTGCCCAACCCCCAAGACTGTAAGGCATTTTTGACCAAGCAACAGTTGTCCCCATACCTGGTTCAATTACCTCTGGATAATTCGGGTGAATTGTTGTTCCATCAGCGATCGCTCTGGCAATCCGCTGGGCTGGCATCATGTTTCCCCAAGGTTCTCCAATCGAATTATCCCAAATATATGCACCGACAATAATCCCTTTTTCCTGATGAAATCCGCTCGAAGGGTACCAAATTTGCGTAATATCTCGTTTTGTCCAGGAAATTCCGCCGTAAATATCCTCTTGTTCCCAAAAGCGTTGATTAGCTTGAAAACCGACTTTCACGGCCTTAACGTAATTTGTTCCTTTGGCGATCGCCTGCTTGAATTGGAGCGAAAAGTCTGTGTCGATCTGCTCTAAAACAGGTAAGGGAAAAGTACAGATGGCATAATCTGCGGTCAACTCCTGGGCTTGTCCCTCTCGATCTTGATAGATTATGCTGACTCCATTGACCGTTTGGCGCATTTGCTGGACTACGGCATGGTATTCCAGGCGATCGCCTACTTGACTGACAAACGCTGCGGCAATACTGTCCATTCCACCCACAGGTTCAAGCATTGTTGCTGGATGATTATAACCTTCAGTGAAATGTAGTTTGTACTCCCAAAAATCCGACTGGAGTAACTCAGAAAAATCGAGGGGTTCGTAAAGTTTGCCTGGAGTTAACCCTGCCCCTGGGGGCGAAATATATCCAGCACGCTCTGTTCCTTGGTAGCGATAGTCTTCCTTCAGACTACCGTAGCTACTGACAAACTCTAACAAGCGTTCTCGATCTTCAGTCTGTATTTCGGTATCTAGAGCTTTTTGGTTAATTGCTTTTGCCAATAACTCCGCCATATATCCTCGACTGTCATTGACGACGCGCCGATTCAGGACAGCTTGACCGCCAAAAACCTGGTCATCCTGAAAATAACTAGCTCTATCTTCATTAACGAGTATTTGAAGGGGTACACCAAATTCCCGACAATAATTTAAAATTTCTCGATGGTGAGAGGGAATTCTGGCAGGGCCAGGATTAAAATATAAATGCTCTTCAGCATCAAAAGGACAAGTTTGTTTACTTTCTAGTTCGGCAATTTCTGTACCAGCGCGCACCGTCCAGCATCTACCACCAGCACGATCTCTTGCTTCGAGAATTGTACAATCATATCCTGCTTTTCCCAACTCATAAGCAGCCGTCATTCCAGCGATTCCTGCCCCTAGAATTGCCACTTTAACACCCTCTCCCGCATCAGCAGTTAAGTTAGGCTTAGTGATTGCCTCCACTGGCGAGTTGAGCAAATTCAAAGTTTTCATGGTGCTGTATACTGCTGCTACACCCCCTGCCCTGCCCACCAATTTCAACAGCTTACGTCGTGTAAATTGACTCATCAAAAACTCCTAGTCTAAATGGGCAGAGGAATTAACAGTCTTTACTTTTTGCTTGTTAATTACTTTATTTGCTTATTGTCAGAAGCAGCAAATTGACCTGACTGTAATGGTTTAACTGCCTGACTAGTCTGAATCTGCTGTTCTAGCTGTTGGCTAGTAGAAACCAGATTGCTCAAGCCATTAACGAGATCCCGCACGTTCTTTAAAAAGGCAGGATCTCCTGTAATTGATTCCAGATCTGAGGTGATTTTCTGCGAGTTATCAAATGTGACTCTAGCAGAGTCTAAGGTTTTTTGCAGACTAACCAAACCCTGATCACTGCCAAAACTGGCGGTAATATTTTTAATGTTGTCCGATGCCACTACAGCATTGGTGGTTAACTCGTTGAGATTTTGTGCCAGTTTTTCGGTATCAGCAGCATCGACAGTTTTGTCTATTTTAGCGACTAAAGTTTGTAGGCGATCGCTAGTGGTGCTAATACTTTCTAGGGTAGTAGTTAAATTAGACTCATTTTGAGCAATAAGCTGTTCAACATTATTAGTTAATTGATTGACCTGTTGGGCAGTGGTTTGGAAAGCCTGAGCGGTAGTAACTAACTCCTGAGAGGTACTGTCCACCTCTTGCTGTAGCTGATTAACTAATGCCGTAGTATTTTTGGTCAGATGGGCAACTTCAGCGGCGGCTAATCCCGCATTGGCTACAGCGGTATCTACTTTGGCGACAAATTCTGGTTCACCATAAGCTTTACTAAAGCGATAGGTATAGGGCAGCAAATCATCTAGGTTAATGCCTTTTTCTCCCTTTAACCGAGCATGATCACAAATTATTTGGCTAGAGTCGCAATTAGAGCCAACAGGCTTCATGTTAGCTACTTTAGCGGGGAGGGTGGATTCAGGAATAATATCAATAAAAGTATCGCCAATTAATCCTGAGCTTCTGGCAATGAGGGTAGCATCTTGGGGAATCAAGAGATTAGTCGAATCGATTTCAATGACCACATCTACCCCGTTAGTACTAGGCTGAATATCATTAACTCTACCCACCTGTAGCCCTCGATAACGGACTCCATCACCGATGGTAATGCCGTTGACATCAGGAAAATCGGCAATAATTTGATAGCTTTGTTTGCCCAGGGTAACACCTCTAATCCAGAGGGCTAATCCGCCAAACAGCAAAACCCCAAATATAATTAGTAAACCAACTGAACCCTCTCTTAAGGTACGCGATCGCATACTACTCCTCTTATATTAATTAATTTATTGATCTAGTTAAGTTAATAGTCAATGAACCCGAATTGGCCCTTCTACGCTACCACTGAAAAACTGTCTGACTAGGGGATTATCAGTAGTATCAATCTCTTCGACTGTACCAATCCACTGCACTTTTCCGTCGTAGAGAAACACAATCCGATCTGCCGTGCGACGAATTGTACTGTGTTGATGACTAACCATGATGTAAGTGCCACAACCGCGGACTGTACATTGTAAATCTCGCACCAAATCTTCAATGACAGTGGAAGCGATCGGGTCTAAACCTGCGGTAGGTTCATCATACAGCACGATTTCTGGTCTACTCTGAGGATTTTCAGGGTTAAAGATAATAGAGCGAGCAAAACTAACTCGTTTACGCATTCCCCCTGACAATTCCGCAGGAAAACGGTTATTAGTGCCTGATAACCCCACCATCTCTAATTTTTCATCCACCAGTTCTTTAATTTTGCGCCGACTCAGCTTTGAGTGTTGGTAAAGCAAGAAGCCGACGTTTTCTTCGACGGTTAAGGAGTCGAATAAGGCAGCCTGTTGAAACACCATACTGATGCCAATGGGGTCACTTTGGTCTTCAATTAAGCCTATACGCTTGGCACCATTGATATAGATTGTTCCCTGATCAATGGGCAATAACCCAGCAATCATCCGTAAAATAGTCGATTTTCCCGTACCAGAAGGGCCGATAATCACTAAGGCTTCTTGTCGATCAATTTTAAGGTTAACTCGGTCGAGAATCACATTCTTGCCGAAGGCTTTGCTCACTCCCCGAAGTTCAATCAGGGGAACTTGCGGATCGATTTGAGTTATCCCTGGATTTTCTGTGGTTACTGCCATAAGCCTAAAGTACGCTTGGTGTGAATTAGCTTCGTTCAAATGGACTTGTTCGTGGCTTCTAGCTCCTAGCTTCTAGCTTCTAGCTCCTAGCTCCTAGCTCCTAGCTCCTAGCTTCTAGTTTCAACTTGTCTGTTCTACTCGGCAAGTTCTAAACCGAATACCCGCGCCACGGATTTAGTAACTTTGTACCCAGAATCAATTGATTCAAGAGGATCTTTCCGTAAACGATGGCGGAGGCACAACACAATTACTCGCCGAATATCATCTACGGTAACTTCCGTGCGTCCTTCAAAAGCTGCGATCGCCTTGGCTGCACGGTTGGTGACAATATCTCCCCGTAAACCATCTACATCTAGCTCTGAGCAAATTTCGGAAATTTTGACCCGCAAGTCATAATCCAACTTCACGGAAGGTAAAAGCTGCTGCGCCTGGACAATCTTTTCTTGTAAGGCTGATTGTTCGGCACTATATTTCTGACTAAAAGCATCAGGATTACCGTCAAAGTCGCCTCTTTGTTCGACAATTTGCACTCTGAGGTTAGGTTCTTTCACGGTACGGATCTCGGCGTGCATTCCAAAGCGGTCTAAAAGTTGGGGACGCAATTCTCCCTCTTCTGGGTTGCCTGAACCTACCATGACAAACTGTGCAGGATGACGAATGGAAATACCTTCCCGCTCAACGGTATTCCAACCCCCCGCAGCAGAATCCAACAACACATCTACTAGATGATCATCCAGGAGATTAACCTCATCCACATAGAGAATGCCACGGTTGGCTTTAGCGAGTAATCCTGGCTCAAAGGCTTTAATGCCATCAGCCAGAGCCTTCTCGATATCAATCGTCCCACATACCCGATCCTCTGTTGCTCCCAGGGGTAAATCTACCATCTGGACTTTTTTCTTCACGATGGCGATCGCTTCTCCCTGTTCTAGTTTCTGCTTCACTTCGTCACTCATGAGGTCAGGATCTTCAGGATCACTATTAAACGGATCTCCCTCTACCACATCAATTTCAGGTAGTAAATCAGCTAGGGCGCGGATGGTGGTAGATTTCCCTGTACCGCGATCGCCCATAATCATTACCCCACCAATTTTGGGATCGATAACGTTAAGCAAAAGGGCTAGTTTCATCTCTTCTTGTCCCACAATAGCCGTGAAGGGAAAAACCTGGCGACGAGTTCTGGTAGCTGCGGGGATTGTTACAGTCATATTGATCTAGGATTCGATTGCTATCTATCGAACAGGTGAGTTTGCTGTTAATTGCTTATTAACTAAGGTATTTTTATTGTGCCATGTTTCAGGGTTTCTCAGCTATTCAGGAGCGGATCGTTGAGGATTTGTTATGTTGAGTTATCAAAAGCTTTAAGCTTCAATTAAAATACCAGGTTTGCCCAACCCCTATGCTGACTAGTGGTTTCCCCTTGAAAGAAAGACCTAAATCTTCGCCATATTTTGGAAGCTAATCTTCAAATAATCGTCTTCCATTTTTGCCCCTGATGGTTGCAGTGCCGCCAAGGCTTGAGGCAGAACTAAGTTACGACGATGATTACCAATTGTGACGTTTAGCTCATCACCCGTTTTATTGAGTTGAATTTGCTCTTTAGGAATTCCTGGTAAATATAGATGCAAGCTGTAGTTACCCTGCTCTTGAATGATCTTGATGGTATTTTCTTTATAGTAAACCTGGGTTGGATCTTCGTCTTTATATAAAATATCCTTGAGCTTTTCTAAAGCCTCCATCCCACACATCTCTGTGGGGAACAAGGGTGCCTCTTTGACAGGCAAAGGATGAAAATTATCGTAGATTTGCTGTTTATATGTGTCTTGATTGGCTTTCCAACGATCAAAGAAGACATCGCTAACTTCGTTGGGAATAACTCGGTTAGCCACCACCAGATCCGTTGCTACGTTATATAAGCTCAGATAGGCATGGGCGCGAAGGGATTCTTTGATCACCATTTTCTCGGGATTCATCACCAGCCGTACCGAAGTTTTGGTATTATCCGTCAGAACCTTTTCCAGCGCTTCAATTTGCTCATAAAACTCATAAGGAGCATTCATCACCTCGTTATCGGGAAGAGAGAAACCAGCGATCGGCTTAAAGAAAGGTTCAACCAAGGGACGTAGAGCAGCAGACATCCCCTGTAATGGCTTGTAAAATCGCCTCATATACCAGCCCCCCACTTCAGGGAGACTCAATAGCCTTAAAGCCGTTCCTGTGGGGGCGGAGTCAATAATCAGAATATCAAACTCCCCCTCGTCATAGTGGCGCTTCATTCTGACTAAACCAAAGATTTCATCCATTCCTGGCAAGATGGCTAATTCTTCAGCCTGTACTCCATCCAATCCTCTTGCCTGAAGAACCTGAGTAATATAGCGCTTCACCGCCCCCCAGTTGCCTTCTAATTCTCTTAGGGCATCCAGTTCCGCCCCCCAGAGATTGGGTTTAACTAATTGCGGATCGTGTCCCAGTTCTAGATCAAAACTATCCGCCAAAGAATGAGCGGGGTCAGTACTCAACACCAAGGTTTTATAGCCCAACTCGGCACATCGAAGACCAGTAGCAGCAGCTACGGAGGTTTTACCAACTCCGCCTTTCCCTGTCATTAAAATTACCCGCATCAGAAATTCAAATCCTAAATTAAATATATTTACATTACTTAACTTTATTGTGACGCTTTTTTGTCCGAAAAGAAATTCTGACGTAAAACTGACCAGGGAGAAATATGCCAATAATCAATGTGAGAGATGATCAAATTGTCTGCATTAACCTGAAGTTCGCTCCTGCCAGGAATTGATAAGCGTGGCTGCCAAGGAAGAGGAGAAGTCATGTTGAGTGTCCATTCAGTCTTAATTAACTCTGCTGCTGGTTCAACTTCATGAACTTCTAGTACAATGTTGCTAAAAAAGCGCTGAAGAAAATCAATCATGGCGCGATATCTTTTGACTCCCCGAAATTCAGTCAAAGGGTCTTTAAAATAGACATCATCAGCGTAGATATCATAGGATTGGTTTTCAGGAAATCGACCGTAGTCTGCCTGAAGAATTGCGATTAAGTCTGGGAGTGATGAAGGATTAGACATCAGAGCTACACCTGGGACCATAAACGCTGTAGTTGAGCTTTCCAGGCTGCCAAAAACTGTTCCCGTTGAGCAGGATCTTGATTGACTCCCCCCATCACCCCTTCTTGATAAAAGCGATCAATCGTTTGATAGGTAGATTCGAGGCTTTGCCCTTGAGCTTTAGCTGCTTGAACAATTTGGATAATTTGTTGTTCGATTACCTGGTTAAAAGATGAGGATAAACCTTTTTCCACTAGGGAAACTAAAGAGGCGATCGCATTTTCGAGATCATCTGTAGTCAAGCTGTCTAAACGATGATGAAACACCCCCCAGAGAACATTTTGATTCAGGGCATAACGAACTTCCTGGGTGCGATCGAAATTATCCTCTAATAACTGAGGCAATAGAGATTGAGCCTCCTCAGCACTAGCAATAGGTGATAATAAACGCAACCAACTATGGTCTTCGGAGAGGATTACTAGTAGATGTATCTGAGAGTTTCTAATTTGCCAAGCTTCTGGCGCATCATGGGTGATGTCTTCATTGTTGAACAGGCGTTCTAGGATAGGTGATATTTCCGCTATTTTCATGCCGAGGATTGCTGCCGAGGGTCACTAATCATGATATACGTCTGTCAGATGTAAAGTCTAATTGCTTTAGACCCTGTTGAACATTGACCGTGGTAGAATCCTATATTATTGGAAAAGATTTTATGATTTAGGTAGGAACTTTAGTAAGTATGTCATCATCAGCCGCACCAGTAACAGATGCTAGTTTTCCTGAACAGGTTTTAGAAAGTTCAGTGCCAGTATTAGTCGACTTTTGGGCCCCTTGGTGCGGGCCATGTCGTATGGTTGCACCAGTAGTCGATGAAATCGCCGAACAGTACGATGGACAAATCAAAGTTGTCAAATTGAATACGGACGAAAATCCCCAAGTTGCCAGTCAATACGGTATTCGCAGTATTCCAACTTTGATGATCTTTAAGGATGGTCAACGAGTAGACATGGTAGTGGGGGCAGTACCCAAAACTACCTTGGCAACTACCATCGAAAAGTATCTTTAAATTCAATCTTTCTAGCTTTCTAGTTGGCAATATTGATCTAGCTTCAGCTAATCTTAATTCAAGATCTGGCTGGAGCTTGTTTGTTTTAAGCTATCTTGGATTTTTTAGCCTGCCTACTTTAACCAATGGACTTATCTGCTAGTAACTTAGAAAGTTTAGAGCAACAGCTTCAGCAACTCCTGGGCAATTTACCTGACCATCCTCAAGGTAAATTGATTCAAAGAGCTTTAGAGGTGCTTTTAAGAATTGCTGAGGAAGATACCGAGCGGCTTAACTGGAAAATTTTAACCGCATCCTTAGAAGATTTAGAACAGGGTTTTAAAAAATTCTATCCTTATGGTCACACCAGAAAAATTGCCATTTTTGGTTCTGCCAGAACTTCCCCCCAGCAGCCAGAATATCAAATGGCTCTCGATTTTGCTCGCTGCATGACCCAAGCAGGTTTTATGGTGATTACAGGGGCAGGAGGGGGTATTATGCAGGCAGGCAATGAAGGCGCAGGGAGGGACAACTCTTTTGGGTTGAATATTCGGCTTCCTTTTGAACAAGGGGCAAATTCTTCTATTAATGGCGATGATAAGCTAATTAATTTCAAATACTTTTTTACCCGCAAATTGTTCTTCTTAAAAGAGAGTGATGCGATCGCGCTTTTTCCAGGGGGATTTGGCACCCAAGACGAGGCTTTTGAAACCCTCACCCTGTGTCAAACTGGTAAATATGGCCCTGTTCCCTTGGTATTGGTGGATCGACCAGGAGGGGATTACTGGCACGCTTGGAATGATTATATTTGCCAGCAATTATCAGCTAAGGGCTTAATTAGCCCTGAAGATCCTAGTTTGTACACCATTACCGATAGCTTAGAGGTTGCCTGTCAAACCATCAAGGATTTTTATCGGGTCTATCATTCCAGTCGCTATGTGGGCAAGTTATTTGTGATGCGTCTCAAGCTGGAGATATCAGACGCTATGGTG
>JBEANW010000236.1:0-10537 GCA_041165225.1 Cyanobacteriota bacterium
CCCAGGACGACCCATCATCTGCTCCATCGGCATATAAGATTTAGTCCCTACTGCCACGGTTTGTTTTACCTGTCCCGCTGTATCAATAATTTGTGTGCTGACCTGCTTAACTGAGCCAAAATCGATCAAGATGATCTTGTTATCTTGACGACGACGCATTAAGTTAGAAGGCTTAAGATCTCGATGAATCACACTATTTTGCTGAACAACCAGCAGGACTTCCAGCACATCCTGCAACAAAGCTACTGTTTTGGCTTCTGACCAAGGCTGACCAGGCAAAACCTCTTGACTTAGGTCATGTCCCTCAATTAGCTCTTGAACGAGGAAAAATTCATGATCATGTTCAAAATAAGCCAATAATCGGGGAATGCGATCGCAATGACCTAAACGGTTCATGATCTCTGCTTCTCGATTAAATAGCCTGCGAGCTATAGCTAAGGTTTGAGGATTGGTAGTTTTGGGCTTAAGTTGTTTCACAACACATTGGCTGTCAAAACACTGCTGATCCTGAGCCAAAAAAGTGACCCCTACGCCACCTCTTCCCAGTTGCCTAACGACGTAATAACGTCCCTGAATAGTCTGTCCTACAAGATTGTTATCCATCGACACAATTGTCTAAAAGAATTGTCTAAAAGAGGGTTCACTAAGACTCCATAATTTTAATACCTACTTCCCCCTTGCGAGAGTTTAGATTCAACATCCAACCGATAAATAGCGGTTAATTTATGGTTGATTTTGTGGTTGAATTACTTAGTCTAGGCTCTTTCAGGGAGAATTGTCGCTAAAAGCTAAAGTTTTAGCTAACTTTTAAGATTGACGTTTAACTTTATTTAACTTTAATTGTAGGGAATTTTTGGTTTATCCCCTGAAGTTAACCAATTATCTAAAGCATATTGATTGCGTCTTGCTTGTTTCGCTTTATATAGTAGATTATCGGCTGTTTCAATTATAGTACTGATTGGGTGCTTTCGATGAGGAATTTTAGTAGCAATGCCAATGCTTAGAGTCACCACTTTGCTCACTTGGGACTGGGAATGGGGTAGACCCTTTTGGGTCAATTGTCGGACAATTGTGTGGGCTAAAAATAATGCCCCTGAAGCATTGGTATTGGGTAGAATTAAGGCAAACTCCTCTCCCCCATAGCGATCGCCTTGTTGATGACCATAGGTATCGTTATGGGCTTTAAAACAGTTAGAGCAAATTTAACGCTATTTCCCTATTCCATTCTCTTTTGGAACTCATCGAACTCACGCTATATGCTGCTGGATAAAATCTCTAGATTATTACTATTAGGAGTAGCCCTAACCAGCGTTTGCAGTAGTTGCAGTGGTAATTTATTAACCCAACCAGAAATCATTCCTGGAGGGGTCAATAGCAACTCGCCAGAAGAATACCCTGCCTATAGTCAAGACGGACGTTACTTAGCTTTTGCTTCAGATCGTCGTGGTCAGAGAGACATTTTTCTCTATGATCTTCAGGCAAAGCGGTTAGTCTCTTTACCCAATCTAAATCGTCGAGATTCTGCACAGGATCAGCCTGCTCTTAGCTCAGATGGCCGTTACATTGCTTATGTATCAACGGAAAGAGGTAAAACTGATGTTTTTGTCTACGATCGCCAACAGCAAAAAACAGAACTATTAACGGTTAATGTTAAAGGCTCTGCACAGCAGCCCACGATTACTGGGGACGGTAGTCGAGTTGCCTTTCAGGCTAGTCAGTTAGGGCAGTGGAAAATCGTCATTGTTAATCATCAAGTCGATCGCAAATGAAGTCCCCCAATTTAAACAGCATCAAAGATTATAGCTGGATGCTTGTTTCAAAAACATCTCGGCATACAGACCATTTAGGGTCATTAGTTCTCGGTGAGAGCCAACTTCGACAATTTTGCTATGTTCTAAAACCACAATCCGATCTGCTAACTGGACAGTAGAGAAGCGGTGGCTGACAAAAAAGGTCATTTTACCTTTGGTTAGGGTACGAAACTTTTCAAATAATTCATATTCAGCGATCGCATCGAGAGCAGCAGTCGGTTCATCTAAAATCAAGATGGGGGCATCAGTCATAAAAGCTCTTGCCATCCCAATTTTTTGCCATTGTCCCCCTGAAAGATCTACCCCTCCCTTGAACATTTTCCCCAGACGGGTTTGATAACCCTCTTTTAAAGTATTGATTACCCGATCTGCCCCTGAATCGATCGCTGCTTGTTCGATCCGCTCCTGATTTTCTCTTTCGGGCAAATTACCAAAACCAATATTATCCTTGGCACTGAGTTGATAACGGGCAAAATCTTGATTTAAAACGCCAATATTTTGATGTAGTTCTGATAGCTTAATTGCTCCCAGGAGAATACCATCGATGGTGATCGCTCCTGAATCAACATCATATAATCTAGTAATCAACTTCAACAAAGTTGTTTTCCCTGCACCATTCAAACCCACTAGGGCAATACTTTCCCCTGGTTTAACTTCCAGATTTAGGTTGCTCAGAGTCGGCTGACTAGCCCCTTCGTAGGTAAAACTGACATTTTTCAGGGATAACCCCTGCTTAATGGGTTGTGGAAACAATTGAGGACGAGAGCTATCCTTGACTTGGGGTTGCAGATTGAGAAAATCAAAATACTGCGAAACATATAAATTAGATTCATAGATACGGGCAATATTTTCGAGGATCGCAGGTAGTACCTGTTGTCCTTGACTAAAAGCCCCCGTATACATGGTAAAGTCCCCCACAGAAATTTCCCCTGCGATGGTTCTAATTAGCGTCCAGATATAGGCAAGATAAAACCCGCTATCCACTAGCACCCCTGAGATACCGCGCATTCTGGCATACTCAGAAGCGATTACTTCCGACTTCTGATTAAAATCGAGGCGAATATCCTGCCACTGTCCTAATAAGTGTTTACCCAAGTTAAAGAGCCGTACTTCCTTGGCAAATTCAGGATTAGTTAACACCTGCTGAATATAATTCGATAAGCGCCCGCTTTCCGTCTCCATGCGAGTCATCCAAAACCGTCTGCCAGAATAGACAATACTCGTCCAAAAAGAAGGTAAAGCTGTAAAAAATAACAGGGGAACAATTGCCCCATGAAACTGCAATAACAACCCCAGTAAACTGACCAAAGTCAAGCCCTGACCAAATAAACTCGTCAGAGTTTGAATTACCCGCACAGGATGATTACTACCACTATCTTGAGCGCGGGCTAGGGTATCGTAAAACTCAGGGGATTCAAAATGCGCCAAGTCTAACTGAGTAGACTTTGACAATAAGACAAATTTAGTATGTAAATTCAGGCGATCGTTAAAAAGCTGACCCACATAAAGACTAGTCTGATTCAATAACGCCTGAACAAAACTAACTCCAAACCGCAGCGCCACCAACACAATTAAAGGCCGCCAGACAAAATTAGCATTCCCCCAGTTAGCAATTACCAGATCGACGATCGCTTTATTAATCAGCAACATCACCGCAGGTATCAAAGACTGAAACCCTTGAATTGCTAGAGATAGCAGCAAATACAGTGGAGTCGCCTGCCACACCAACCGTAGCAGCAAGGGAATATTAACCAGAATGTCTTGGAATCGTCTGCTAGAAGTCAAATTATTATGGGAATTCGGAATGATTGAAAGACTTTTTGTTTCTAAAAAACCAGCTCAGTTTTACGGGAATTTGTTTGGTTCATATTCTGGTCTAAAAATTGCCAAGCAGCTTCTGCGCTCAAAGGTTTAGCATAAAAATATCCTTGAGCAAATTCACAGCCCCAATCCCTTAGCTGATCTCCTTGCTGCTGGGTTTCGACTCCCTCGGCAACAACGTTGAAGCCTAAATTATGAGCCAACTCTAATGTTGCTTTCACAATCATGGAGGTTTGATTAGCCTCATTTAAGCGACTGACGAAAGAACGGTCTATTTTCAGGGTATCTACAGGAAAACGATCTAAATAGCTCAAGGAAGAATAGCCAGTACCAAAATCGTCAATAGCTAGTTGTATATTGCGCTCTCGGAGCTTCTTGAATAGGTGATCGGCAATCTCAATATTGTTCATCAAGAGGGATTCTGTAATTTCCAACTTGAGATGTTTAATCTCAATACCTGTATCAATAATAATTTGATCTAAGCGCTCGATAAAATCTTCTTGTTCAAACTGTTTTCCCGAAATATTAACGCTCACGGTGAAGTTAGGATGTCTGCCGTTTAATCGATCTTGCCACTGTCGAATCTGTTGGCAAGCCTCCTGTAGAATCCACATTCCTAGAGGTAAGATTAAATTACTTTGTTCGGCAATAGGAATAAATTGTGCTGGAGAGATAAATCCCTTGAGGGGATGATTCCAGCGGACTAAGCTTTCAAAGCCTGTGATTGCCCCTGTGTTTAGGGAGACTATTGGTTGATAATTAAGGTGAAATTCCTGACGCTTTAAGGCGATCCGCAAATCAGTTTCAATTTCTAAAATTTCTAGAGTATTATTTTGAATTGTGGCATCAAAAACTTGATAATAATTGCCACTAGAGCTTTTAGATTTTTGGATTGCCAGATCCGCTGCTCTAAATATTTCATTGGGTTGGGTATAGCTAGCATCGCAAATGACAATGCCGATATTAAAAGCAATATAAACTTCCCGTTGTTCGATGATAAATGCCGAAGTTAAACAATGTTGAATCTTTTCGACAAAAGCGATCGCTTCTGACTCATCCCCTAAGTTCTTCAGAAGGACGGCAAATTTATCTTCTCCGAAATGAGCCAGCTTAATATTTTGACTGGAAATTTGCGATCGCAAGCGATCGCTCACCATTTTGAGCAATTTATCTCCTGCTTGACGACCTAATGAGTCATTAATAATCTTAAAGCGATTACAGTCCAGAATAATTGTAGTGAATTTTTGTGGTGGTTGATGTTTAACAATCGACAATAATTGTTTCAACTTTTCCACTAGCCAGAGGCGATTTGGTAGTCCAGTTAAAGAATTATTCCAAGCCAGATATTCTAGCTTATCCTGCATTTTTTGCCGTTGCTCAATTTCAGCTTGTAATTCCGCTGTTCTTTGCTGGACTCTATGTTCCAGGTCAAAGTTAAGCTGGCGTATTTCAGTTTCGGCTGCCAAACGATTATAAATTTCGATCTGTAAAAGCTGATTTTTTTGTAAAAGTTGATTTCTCAGATTTTGTAGATTTAGTTGACTACTAACTCGTGAGAGTAGTTCAGGAATTTGAAAGGGTTTATTAATGTAGTCTATCCCACCAGATTCAAAAGCTTTGACCTTATCATTAATGTGACCAGAGGCACTGATAAAAATAATCGGAATATCTTTGGTTAACTCCGACATTTTAAGCTGTTGGCAAACTTCAAAGCCATCTATATCTGGCATGTTAACATCTAATAAAATCAAGTCAGGAATCTTGGTTTTAATCGTCAATAATGCTATTGATCCATTGATGGCACAACGAACCTGATAACCTTCTTTAGTCAGAGTTTTAGATAACAAACGTAAGTTATCAGGAGTGTCATCGACAATTAAGATATTGTTAGTAGATAATTCGTTGTTGCTAGTAGTTATTGCTGCGTTAATCATGAGAAGTAGCTCAAACCTTAAGTTATCAAGTCTAAGATTTAGAAAATATTAAAACTATGCTCCTTTGATAACATTCAGATATTTATGGGAGGTGTGATCTGATTTACCTAAGAGATGTTAGTTCGAGCATGGATAACGTGAGTTCGATAAGTCCCCAAGTGGAATGACTTAGGTTGGAAAAAGGGGAAAGGGGAAAGCGATGCAGCGCGGTCTTGGGGGTTTCCCCCTTGAGCGACTGCATCAAGAAGGGGAAAGGGGAAAAGGCAGTACCTCATGGTTCTAAGAAGTAGTATGAATACTTGTCCTAGGCAAAGCCCAACGATTTTATCGCGACAATCAACTGTGGGGCGATGTTTTCTGACCAATTTCCTTCGCAACGGCGATCGCCTTGTAAAATAATGCTTATAGTATAGTTGCGGGGATATCCTGCTGCTTCCATCCACAGCAAACTAGTCTCTGCTTCACAACTAATCTTTTCTTGCTCCATCAACTCAGCTTCCATCTGGCTCATGGTATCAATAAGCTGACTTAAGAGCCGATAAAAATCGGCAAATTCGGCTTTGGTTAACTCGAATGCCCAGTCATTGCCACCAATTAAGCCCTGATATTTATCTCCCTGGGGATGCCAACCTACGCGCCACCCATCCCCAGTCTTAAGCAAACGCTCCATTGAATCTACTTTTAAAAGCTTTTAGCTTTTAGCCAAACAAGAATATTTAAGTAAATTTCACCACCTGACGTTACGAAAAACAAGGAGAAGGCGCGTAACGTCATTTACCTAACTAGTCACCAATGATTTCTGGTTGAGTCAACTCATCAGACATCTCGATGATGGCGCGGATCACAGGCTTCATGGTGGGGTCATCAAAGTTTTCTAATTCTTCATAGCGACGGCGTTTAGCTCGATTAGCCACTTGAACTGTAATGCGATAGCGATTAGAAGCTGCGCTCACTAGTTCTTCAGAACGATACATAATATGAGCAGAGTCAAAAGAACTTTTTCTTTGCATTAGATGGTCTTAGCTAGGTGTGGGATAAATGTTGGATCAATGCAGTTGTTACTACAGCCTACTAGTTTAACAAAAAGAGGCTGGATAGTAATGCATTCCTGCGATCGCTAATTGGAGACGGACTTTGGAGTTTTTACATCCGTAGAATTCAAAAAGCTGCTTTAAGCATATGGTAGGTGATCAAGAGTTGAGTTAAAGCCAGGGGATAACTCTGTAAAGTTTCTCCTGTCGTTCCCACCAGTTTACCTAATTCTTGATTCCCTTCCAGGCTACAAAACTGACCGAGATATGGTACGTCGCTACACATGATTTTTTCCAATTCCCTCACCTGTTCCATGGTGGCATGTCCATCTATTTCCAAGATATCTACAGGCTTGCCCATATCACGACTTAAACCTAAGCGAATTGCCTCGCCTAAATGATTGCCCTGAGCATTGAGGATGGTACTTAGTTCTGGGTGGGGAATAGTTGGGCGTAAAATGAGACTAGCATTCAACAAGAGGTCATCCCCAGAGTTTTCGTCGTCGGGAGGATAAAACGAAACCACCATGTCTGCCCATTGGCGTTGGGGACGGATAAAGGCTTCTGAATCTGGCTCTCTTTGGCGCAGTTGCTCCATTACCTGCTCTTCGTTATAACCTCTTTTACGAGTATCTCGTTTGATTTTCCAAGTGGCGCGGAGAGATTCTGGGGGAGCAAGATAAGTCTTAACGTCATAGCTATCCAGCATTTCACGGGTAGAATAGCCTAATAAGCCTTCAACAATGACGTACTTACGGGGTTCAATATATTCTGGGGGATCGAATGCACCTGTAGAGTGGTTATAAATTGGCTTGAGGATAGCTTTTCCCTCTCTCAATAGACCGAGATGCTGTTCAATAATGTCTAAATAATTGCAGTCGGGATGGAGAGCGGAAATCTTCATCTCTGCCCGTTGAGTGCGGTCATAACGATGATAATCATCGGTACAGATAGTAGTAACGTTATCTTCCCCCAATATTTGAGCAATTCCCTTGGTTAAAGTTGTCTTCCCTGCTGCACTATCCCCAACTATGCCAAGAATAATCGTTTTCTCACTCATACATTTCTCCTTTCAGGAAATAATTGCTCAAACGTCCCAAACATAGAATATATCGGATGAGTAACACTTGTAAAACCGAAGTCGCTTTTAAATTCTAGTAACTAGTAATCAGTAATTTTTAAAACCGTTATAATCGCGATATTCTGTAAATTTTTCGGCATTCATGAAAGAGCGCGTTGCTAAATCCTTTGATATTTTCGCTAATAAATTAGTGCAGTTTAGCCAGGAGAGGGGTCGTTTATCTTGGTGGATATTTCTGTTTGTTTTAGCTCTTACTCTAGTGTCTATCACACCTTTTCCTGGACATTCTCAACCAGCGATCGCTCCTTCCTCGATGGAGCCTGGAGAGAGGATTTGCCAGGTGGAACCGACCAAGGAAATACGGGGTGTCTGGCTAACTAATGTGGATAGTGATGTCTTGTTTTCAGCCGCTAAAATGGCAGAAGCGATCGCCTTACTCGCCAAGGCTAATTTTAATACCCTTTATCCTACGGTTTGGAATTGGGGCTACACTCTCTATCCATCAGAGATCGCCAAATCCTTCACTGGACTGCCCCTTGACCCCACAGAAGGGCTTCAAGGAAGAGATATCTTAGCAGAAATGGTGGAACTGGGACATGACCAGGGGATGAGCGTCATTCCTTGGTTTGAGTTTGGCTTTATGGCTCCTGCGGATTCAACTCTAGCTAAGGCTCATCCTGAATGGCTCACCGCTAGACAAGACGGTAGTGTTATTTGGTGGGAAGGCAAGGTACATCAAAGGGTGTGGTTAAATCCCCTCCGACCAGATGTACAGCAGTTTATGACGGATTTGCTGGTGGAGATTGTCTCGAACTATGATATTGATGGTATTCAGTTAGACGATCATTTTGGCTACCCCTCGGAATTGGGTTATGACGACTATACCGTCAAGCTATATCAAGCAGAGCATGATGGGCAATCCCCCCCCCAAGATCCTCTAGATCCTGATTGGGTGCGCTGGCGGGCGGATAAGATTACCGATTATGTCGAAACTCTATTTCACAACCTTAAAGAACATAACCCCAACGCCATCGTTTCCGTCGCTCCCAACCCCCAGGAGTTCTCCCTCAACTCCTTCTTACTGGATTGGTATCGCTGGGAAAGAAAAGGCTTAATTGAAGAATTAGTTGTACAACTATATCGCGATCGCAATGATGCCTTGATTAGGGAATTAGAACAGCCCGAAATCTTGGCAGCGAGAGAACATATTCCCGTCGGCATCGGTATTCTCTCTGGGTTGAAAGGTCGTCCGATTTCCTGGGGAAAAATACACCAGCAGGTGAACATCGCTCGTCGCCATGGATTTGCGGGAATATCCTTTTTCTTTTACGAAAGCCTCTGGAATTTAGCCACCGAGTCTCCTGAGGCTAGACAGACTGCGCTGAAGAATTTATTTGACGATCAGGCACAACGTCCTCATGTAACGGACAAGATATCTAACTGCGAATTCTCAGCCTCGTAATGATGATTAGGGCAATTAATTTGGGAACAATGACCTGGGGTGTGCAGCATGGAGAACCCAAACTAAATGGACAGTAGATTAAAGTATTTGACTATTGAAGACTACAGCATTCTACTAGAACAAGCCCAGGTAGCCACCTATAAACAGCATGAAGTAATTCTCAAAGAAGGTCGTTTATCCCAGGGGATCTATTTAGTCCGCAAAGGTACAGTCAGGATCGAAAGAGTCGCTACGGGGAGAGATGTGGCGATCGCTTTTCTCGAACCAGGGGAGGTTTTTGGCGAAATTTCTTTCCTCGAAGGTGTCCCAACTACGAGCGGTGTGATCGCTCAAGATGATGTGGAGGTATGTGTGATTAACCAGGAGCATCTTGCTAGTTTACTAGCTACTAAACCTGGCTTATCGGATCGGTTTTATCAATCTTTAGCCCACAATCTATCTAGTCGCCTCCATCAAACTTCTTCTTTGGTATCTCACCTGATGCGACGGGTGCGAATTACTCCAGAATATGAAGGTCATCGGACGGGACAGGTGGGACAAAATGAAATTCCCCCCGAATTAATTAGCGAAACTGAGCTATTTAAACATAATCTCAGTAGCATCGAGGAATCCATTCGCCATCGAGAAATTAGTGAAGCTGATGCTCAAATCCAGATCGACAGAATCTGTAATATGTTGATTAACACCCTCAGAGAGCAGATTATCGCCGAGCCAGAAATTCAGCAGGCGATTGGGACTTTTATCTTCCGCGAGACTTTTCCTTTTTTCATGCTCAGTAGTTTCCTAGACCGCGCTTTTCGCCGACCAGGGGGCTATGTTAGTGACTCCTATATTACTGAACTACTTGCCCAAAATGAACCAGAAGGAGATGGCTATCTGGGGATTTATTTAGACCGCTGGATTCGCTCTCGACCTACTTGTTTAGCCCTTAAACACCGTGGCGGGATTATTACTGAAACCATCAAGCATTTGACTCCTCATTGGACAGCATCCAGTCCCTTACCCATCACCAGTATTGCTAGTGGTTCGGCAGCGGAAATTTTAGATCTTTACTTCCAAGCTGAACCTCCTAATATTCATGTCACCTGTATCGATTTCAATCATCAGGAAATATCTTCGGCGGCGAGTATTGCTCATAAATGGGGTTTTCAGGATCATCTGACTTTTATTCAGGATAATTTTTTTCTGATAGCGGAGGGTTATAGCCAGATTGATATTCCCCCTCAACAGATGATCTATAGTGTCAGTGTGGCAAACTGTCTTTGCGATCGCGAATTTATTCGCATCCTAGACTGGATTTATGACCATCTTTTACCGAACGGAATTATTATTCTGGGTAATCTCCACGCTGCTAACCCAGATCGAATTTTGCTGGAACATATTCTGGAATGGCATTC
>JBEANW010000237.1:0-3600 GCA_041165225.1 Cyanobacteriota bacterium
GAATACTGTTTAAGTTACGATACGGAAATTCAAACCGTGGAATATGGTGCGTTACCGATTGGCAAAATAGTCACGGAAAAGATTGATTGTAGTGTTTACAGTGTAGATAAAAATGGTTTTGTTTATACACAGCAAGTAGTCCAGTGGCACGATCGCGGTCAACAAGAAGTATTTGCCTATACTTTAGATAATGGCGCGAAGATTCAAGCAACTAAAGACCATAAATTTATGACTAGTGATGGTGGGATGCTGGCGATCGATGATATTTTTGAAAGAGGTTTGGACTTCCTAGAATTAGAGCCAAATGAATTAAAAGCAGTAGTTTAATTAGTTAGAAAGTGAAGCAATTAGAATTAAACTTTTTCTCAAAAAATGTAGAATTTCCAGAAAAAAAGTCTATTGAGAATACAGTATTATTTGATTTCAAATTTATAGACCTATTTGCGGGTATTGGGGGCTTTCATCTTGCGATGCACGAATTGGGTGGTGAGTGCGTGTTTGCATCGGAAATAGATCGATATGCTAGAAAAACTTATATTCACAACTTTCAAAAGATTTCACCACAGCTTTTTAAAACAGGATGTTTCAACGAAGACATTAGAAATATTGTTCCAGACGAAATTCCTGACTTTGACTTACTCTGTGCTGGCTTTCCTTGTCAGCCATTTAGTCAAGCAGGCTATAAAAGAGGGTTTGATGATTTTCATGATTCCGAACGAGGTAATTTATTTTTCAACATTGCCGATATTCTCGAAGTAAAAAAACCACAAGCCTATTTCCTAGAAAATGTTAGAGGTTTAATAAATCATAATAACGGTAAAACTTTTAAACTAATACGTAATATTTTAGAGAAAGATTTAGGCTATTCTTTTTATTACCAAATAATTAAGGCATCTGATTATGGTTTACCTCAACTAAGACCCAGAGTATTTATTGTTGGTTTTCGCGATGAATCCAGTTTGAGAAATTTTTGTTTTCCTCCCAAAATTCCTTTGAAGCTTAATATGAGCGATGTGTGGGGAGGGGTTTGTAATAGAGAAATAGGTTTTACCCTGAGAGTAGGTGGACGTGGTTCACCTATTAATGATCGCCGTAATTGGGATTCCTATTTAGTTAATGGTGAGGTCAGACAGCTAACCTACATTCAAGCAAAAAAAATGCAAGGATTTTCCGATGATTTTGAATTTATTGTAAGTCCTACTCAAGCAATTAAACAGTTAGGAAATAGTGTTGCAGTAGATGCAGTTAAAGTAGTTGCTCGTCATGTTACCTCCTATATGAATAGTTTAAAAAGTAAACAACAACATAGTATGACAAAAAAACAAAATAAAGGAGAATGGTCAGAATTATTAGCATTTGTCAAAATTCTTTCTGAACAAAAAGTTATACTGGCAAATGATAATTTAGAACCAACAGAAAATTATTTTAAGATTAATAGAGTCACAGGAAAGAATATTAATCTTGATTTTTTGTTACTTAGTGAAGATGTGATTGAGAGGGTCGATCATGATACAGGTAATATTCAAAATATACCAATTAAATCCTTAATCAATGAAGATATATTGAGTAATTTAATTAAAGCTATTAAGAATGGAAAAGGCACATTTTCAATACCAGATTTTGAAGTTATTCAGAATGCTTTAGGACTCACAGTTATTAAGTCAGGTAGTAGTTCTCAGAAAGCCGATATTATTCTTGATATTGAAAATGAAAAAATAAATAAGGTAAACGAAGGTTTTAATATCAAGTCTTATTTGGGAAATAAGCCAACTTTATTTAATGCCTCTGGTAATACTAATTTTATCTTTGAAGTTAAAAATTTATCTAAGGATAAGGTAGATGAAATAAATAGCATTAATACTAGAACTAAGCTGACTGATCGCATCAAAGCAATTGAGCAATATGGAGGGGTATTTAAATATATTGCGCCAGAAAAGAAAACTCTCGAATATAATCTCAAAATGGTTGATTTGGCAATGCCCACAGTCATTGGTAGTATTCTGCTGGCTTTTTATAGGAACCGAATATCTGCTATCTCTGAAATCTTAGATTACATTCACGAACACACAGATTTAAAAGAAATAATAAGATATGAAGATAAAGATTGGCTTGTACACAAAGTTAAGCAGTTATTAGTCGATATTTTGTTGGGTTTTTTCCCTGGTAGTGAATGGAATGGAACCTATGATGCAAACGGAACTATAGTAGTGAAAGAATTAGGTACTCAAGTTGCTTTTCATATTATTGATATAGATAGTTTAAAATCTTATTTGTTTAAATCTATAAAACTGGATACTCCATCAACTACTCGACATAGATACGGTAAGTTAATCTTAGAAAATGATAAAAAACTCTACTTTAAACTTAATCTACAATTAAGATTCAATAACTAACCAAAGCGCTTTATGAATATCGCGATCGCTCATCTTACCAACTCAACAAAGCGATCTCGGAAAATAAAAAGTCTTTACCTATAGCCTATATCCTCAATCACCTCTAACCTGGAGGCCAACCCATAGAGCGATCGCCCAAAATATGTAGATGAAGATGATCCACTGTCTGACCACCGTCGTTACCATTATTAATCACCACTCTGTATCCATTGCTCAGATTTTCCTGTTCGGCAACTTTTTTGACCGTCATCAGCAAATGTCCCATCAGTGCTGTATCTTCTGGAGTTGATTCTGACAAGCGAGGGATGGGCTTTCTGGGAATAACTAAGATATGGGTTGGCGCTTGAGGACTAACATCCCTAAAAGCTAAAGCTAAATCGTCTTCGTAGACAATATCGGCAGGAATTTCACGACGGATAATCTTGCCAAAAATAGTATCTGTCATCAATATCTCTCACAGTAAAGGTGGATTAATTTAATTATTTAATACTCTACTGATATAAGGCAGTTGGCAACTAGTAAGTAAATCTGAAAAGTCTGAATCTGAAAAATCTGAGGAAGAATCACTATCGAGTGCTTCTGTTGAAACTCCCAACTGTTTTTTCACTAGCTGCTGCCAAAAGTCCTGGGTTTTCTCAGGGGGAAGTTGCTGAAGTGCCTGGAGTAGAGCCATCGCCTGTGCTAATAGCTGTTCAACATCAATTTCTTCATAATCTGGCTGATAGTCACATAATCTTCTCACCGCCTCTCCCAGAAGAATAATAGCGCCCCGCAGATTATCGTTGCTGAGATGATAGCAGCCCACTGCTACCTGCAAAATCCCCTGATAAAAACGCTTGTCTACTTCTAGAGCATCGACCCAAATTGCTTCCAAGGTATCGTGACAGGCATAAAACTGCTGCTGATTAAATTCAGCGATTCCTCGTTCAAATTCAGGAGAAGCAACCATAAAGCAAATCTAAGTTTTCAGTAATATGAATTTTAGCAATTGGCGCATGGCGATCGCAAACTGCCAATCCAGCTCTATAGCTATGGTATAAGAAATGAACTCAGAAACCTTGATCAATTATCAATTATCAATTATTGAACGTGCTTTTTGAACTGACAAACTCTTAGTAAGAGGTGAATACTCAAGAGATATATTCCACTCAAAAAAGGAATTAGGAGAGATGAAGAAATATGCATCTTAATCTTATAACTTGGTTAT
>JBEANW010000238.1:0-4674 GCA_041165225.1 Cyanobacteriota bacterium
ATCATAAGGGATAGCTAGTTTTAGATTAGTCAAAATGGCTTATTTTGTCCAATGTTATTTATTTGTGTAATATACATGTGATAATTAACTATTTTAAAGAAATAAGATTTTGATAATAAACAGCATTCTAAACATTTTAATTTTTATTGTAAAAATATAAGTAAATAATGCCGTAATAAACACGTTCATTTTAAATGAACAATAACTAAAAACCACCGAATCTATTAACGAACATATTTTTTATAACTTTATTTTAAAGCCATAAAAATATTAGCATCCTTACTTAAGGATAAAAAGGTAAATTGTGATTAAAAATTTATTAATACCATCTAGTAGCATAATAGTTTTATTATTATCTGGATGTACTTCAATACATTCACCATACTCAGACAATACCAATATCTTTTCTCCTTCAAGTATTAATGGAAGCAAATATCAACCTGAATTAGAAAAAGTGGATATATTATCTATATTAACATCTGGAACAGAATCAGCAAATACAGAAAAAGATGCAATAGAATATTCTAAAAAAGTTAATAAAATACTTATAGATGAAAAATATAATGATACGGATTTTAAATCTAATTCGAAAGCAAAATGAAATATACAACATCTGATTCTTTTAAAATCAGATCAACGGTGCGAAACATATAAAAATGCTCTGAAACAAACCCAATCATCAACATCTATGGGGCTAGATTTTATAACTATATTATCTAACAGTATAGGTTCTGTAGTTGGTGGGGCTGCATCAAAAACTTATAATGGTATAAGTGCCTTATCTAGTGGCACAAATAGTTCTTTTAATAAGAATTATTTTAATAATTTAACAATTGATATTGTTACTCAAGGAATTGATGGTCAAAGAATAAAAATATCAAACAAAATAAAAAGTGATGATATTAATAATATTAGTCTAATTGATGCAATCCAAAATGCTTATATGTATGACAATGCTTGTTCTCTAATAAGCGGTTTAGAATATGCAAAATCAGTTATAACCTCAACATCTCCTAAAAATAATAGCTCTTCAAATCAAGATAATTCAGAAAATTCTACTGATAAAGATACATCATTAAAAACAACAAATCAACCAATTCTATATTCATACGATAAAAATAATAAAATTACTCCTAATGATTTAAATAATAAAAAATCAACTCCTAATAAAAATAAAAACACTTATGAATTTCAATTTCCAGATATAGCACCACTAAGATAAAAAAATATAGGAGAAAAAAATGAAAAAAAATATTAAACTTCTTTCTATTTTTTGTTTATTTTCTAACTTTGTTTTTGCTGAAACAGAAAATTCACAAATTATGGAAGTAATACCTGATCAACTTTCTTATCTTTATACAAATCCACAAACTTCATCAACGCCTGTTACTCAAAATCAATTATCTGCCGTAAATCGACGATGGGAAAATAATAGACATTTACGCGTTTGTTTTTTTAATGCTAATCCTGTTGTTGTAGAATTAATTCGTACAATTGCAAGTGAATGGAATAATTATTCTGGGATATCTCTTGATTTTGGTAAACCTGGTACTTGGTTTAATTGCCTAAGTCCTCAAGCTGGATTCCCAGAAATAAGAATTGGATTTTCTGAACGAGGTTATTGGTCTTATGTAGGAAGTGATGCCGAAAGGCATGGAGGAGAACGATCTCCTTCTATGAATTTCGATAGTTTTAATACAATTTATACAGAAAATAAGTTTTCAACTAGTAATATACTAAACCTCTCTGACAATTATCATAAAGCAGTTATTAGGCATGAATTTGGTCATGCATTAGGATTATTACATGAACATCAGAATCCTACTCTAAACTGCAAAGACCAAATTAACTGGGTTGGTGAAAATAGTGTGTATGCATACTTTTCAAAATATCCAAATTATTGGAGTAAAGAACAAGTTGATAGAAATATTGGTTTTGTTGGGCTAACTGATCCAGATTATATTTCAGGAGAAGCTGACCCAAAATCAATAATGATGTACTCATTAAGCCCATCTATATTTAAAGATGGGCTTAAAAGTAAATGTGCAACGCCTATTAATTATGAAATATCAGAAAAAGATAAATCTATAATTACGAAATTATACCCTAAGAATAATTCAACTCCAACTAATTCAATTGTAAATGAATCAGTTGACGCTTCTTATGTTAAGCCAGTTCCTGTATTTATAAATAATATTGAAGCAAACGATTTCGTAGATCGTGTATTAATAGATATTGAGTCTGATGATACGGCGACAAGAAGAAATGCTAGATCGAGACTAGCACAAATACTAGTACGTTCTAAAAATATTGACTCAAATATAGCTAGTGACGTTATATCTAAAATAGATCATGCTAGTTATAGGTATCAATTAGGAATTGCAGTATCATTACGTGCAGCATCCCAAAAAATAGAAATCTCTAGTGAAGCATCAGAAATTCTTAGAAAGAAAAGTAATAATGCTATAGATAATACTTTGAAATCTGCCTTAAAATCCGCACAAAAAAACATATCAATTATTAAACAGCAGTTTTAAGTTATTTACCACCGGTTTTACCGGTGGTTTTCACCTCTCCATATCCCGAGTCCGTTCTCTATCCCATTCTCTCTCTTTGTTCCACTTCTTCATTTCCTGCACTTCTGGCATCTTCTCAATCGTCTGAACCATTTTTGTTACCGACTCTTTCATCTTCTTTAAGTCTTTGTTTTCAATACTAGGCGAATGTTTAACAATCGCATCTACCATTTCAAACTCACAAAACCGCCCAGATTCAGCCATACCCATTGCTATATCCCAATCCATTTTCTTATAATCTATTTTCTCTTTAGGCTTCTCATACTCATGCAATTCAATAGATAGCTTTGCTGTACGCAAATAGTGATCTTCTGCACTATAACTCTTCTCTTGATGAATGAAATGGCGATTAATTTTATCTAGTCTTTGTTCCTGCATATTCCTGATAATATTATTTTCAATTACTTGTTCTACTTTTTTGACATAATCAGGGGCTTTTTTAGCTACTTTTCCCGTATTTTCATGCACAAATATATAAGGCTTTAATCCTTCTTGATTAAGTTCATTAAGTTCTATTTCCTGATTGGTAAATCCTGCTAATAATCCGTATTGATCTATTTTTTCCTGTTTTAGTGAATTTTTATAAAAAGACTCTCTTATAATCGGGTCGATATTTTCTTTAGATAATTTTATCCATGCCTGATAATGATCTTTACTGGTTTCTAATGCTAAAGCAGGCTCCCATCCTTTTTCTTTTAATGCTTGAATACCATTTTTACTTAGCTTTTCAATTAATACCAAACCATGTTCATTTCCATGCGGCTTTATTTCAATTGAATACCCTCTCGCATTCATTCTTTTTAACCATGAAATACCCTTTCTAAACTCAAATTTATGCCACGTTTTATGAATTTTTTGATTATTTTTATCCGTCAATAAAATATCAAATTGTTCTACCCCTAACGCTTCGATCTGCTTTTCGACGGCTTTAGATGTACGATCATGTCCTCTTTCAATGCCTGAGCTAACGCCTGTGTGTCTATCTCGACTCTGGGTCGCGGTGCCAGCCAAAGCCATAATCCGATCACGAGCGTCGCTGAAAGCATCCCTGCCGCTGTCGTGAGCATGTAATGCGTCAAGGTCAGGCTGTTCCCTGCTTTTTGCAGGTTCTGTGCCGCGCTCTGCGACTCCTGAGCGGCTACTCTCCATGAGTGCGTGGTGTTGTCCATCAAGGTTTTGAATTCCTGCCCCTGCCTCACGCTCTCGGCTTGAATGTCGGCTAAGGTCTTGCGTGTCTCGTCGGTTAAGGCTGCCATCGCTTGGGCTAAGGGTTCCAGCGTCGCGGCTAGGGCTTCCGCGCTCTGCTGCTTGCTGGTGTTCAAAGCTTCGATCTGGCTGGCTAAGTGCTCGATCCTCTGCATGTTCGCGTGCTCGGCTGACTGTTTCAAAATCTCTGTCTTTTTCATACTCAATCCCACGTTTATTCAATCTTGACGGGGTATAACCTCGTCCTAAATCACTACCCTTCATCGTGACTTCATCTAACCTGTATGACAGCCCCGAAAGCTTTTCACCTTCAAGCTGCAACACGGGTACAACCTGTACCCCGATATGCTCCAAGCGGTCGATGTACTGGCTCATGCTCTGGCAATCCTTTGCCGCCCCATCACAAAGCTGTTGGAGCTGCTGCCGCGTAGAGGGTTCTCCTGTACGGATGGCACACTCGATTTCGTCCTTAGTTGGGGCTTTGCGTTCAGCGTTTAGGCTAGGTTCTAGCTGCTGTAGCGCGTAGTCCTTCTCGATTTTCCGCATGAGGGCTTCTTGCCGTCGGTAGTCATGGGAATCCGTCGTAACTTGCCCATCAAAGCGAATACGGTTTGCCAGAATGTGGATGTGTTCATGCTCGGTGTCGGTATGGCGTGTCATGACGTACTGGTTGTTGTCTAAACCCATGCCGCGCAGGTATTCCCTGCCGATTTCGCGCCATTGCTCATCGGTTAGTTTTTCGCCTGGTGCGGCGGATAGGGAGACATGCAGGACGGCTTTGTTGAGGTTCGGACGCAAGCGGCGAATCTCGCTAAACTCGGCGGCGAGTTCTCGCGGCTTGTCCGCGCTCATGTTGGTGTCGAGAAGGTAGCCTTTTTCGTGCGTCAGGTCG
>JBEANW010000239.1:0-6307 GCA_041165225.1 Cyanobacteriota bacterium
AATGGTGAATATGTTGCCACGGATCATTATCTCGACTCGGTTAATCCTTGCAGATCTAATGAACTAGTGGGCAAGGTGGGACAAATCTCTGTTCAACAGGCAGAACAGGCAATGGAAGCGGCAAAAGCAGCATTTGCATCCTGGAAAAAGACTCCTGCTACGGTAAGAGCCAAGATCCTGCGTAAAGCTGGGGATTTAATGGAACAGCGGCGACCAGAATTAAACGCCTGGATTTGTTTAGAAGTCGGTAAAATTATTCCCCAAGCCGACGGGGAAGTATCTGAAGCCATTGATTTCTGTCGCTACTATGCAGCGGAAATGGAGCGGCTAGAGTTGGGGCAAAACTATGACCTTGCGGGAGAAAATAATCGTTACTTCTATCAACCAAAAGGTATTGCGGTGGTCATTGCTCCCTGGAATTTTCCCCTGGCGATCGCCACTGGCATGACTGTGGCTGCTTTGGTTACAGGGAACTGTACCCTCTTAAAACCTGCTGCCACTTCCTCGGTAATTGCTGCCAAATTAGCAGAAATTTTAATTGAGGCGGGTATTCCTAAAGGAGTGTTTCAATATGTTCCAGGGAAGGGTTCAGAAATTGGCACATATTTAGTAGAGCATAAAGACACCCATGTCATCGCTTTTACGGGTTCGAGGGAAGTTGGCTGTAACATCTATGGTTTAGCTGCCAAACTAGCACCAGGACAAAAGCATCTCAAGCGAGTCATTGCGGAAATGGGGGGCAAAAACGCCATTATCGTTGATGAAAGTGCCGATCTCGACCAGGCGGTGGCGGGAGTAGTACAGTCGGCTTTTGGCTACAGTGGACAAAAGTGTTCCGCCTGTTCACGAGTAATTGTGGCAGCCCCGATTCATGATGCTTTCCTAGGAAGACTAGTAGAAGCCACTAGATCCTTAAACCTTGGTGCAGCAGACGATCCGAATGTTCAAGTAGCTGCGGTAATTGATGCCCCAGCCCGCGATCGCATTCTAGAATACATTGCTCAAGGTAAACAACAAAGCAAACTAGCTTTAGAAATACCCACTCCAGAAGGTGGCTATTATGTTTCCCCGACGATCTTTAGCGGAGTTCAACCAGACCATATAATTGCTCAAGCAGAAATCTTTGGCCCTGTGTTGGCGGTAATCAAAGCCGATAATTTTGACCAGGCTTTAGAGATAGCCAATGGTACAGACTACGCCCTGACAGGGGGTTTGTATTCCCGTACTCCCCAGCATATCGAGCAAGCAGCCCGCGAATTTCAGGTGGGCAATCTTTATATCAATCGCAATATTACGGGAGCGATCGTGGCGAGACAACCCTTTGGCGGCTTTAAACTATCGGGGGTGGGTTCCAAAGCAGGAGGGCCAGATTATCTGTTGCAGTTCCTCGATCCCCGTGTGGTCACGGAAAATATTCAGCGTCAAGGTTTTGCGCCAATTGAAGGGGTAGAATAAAGGCGAATCTAATGAGATCAGGTGATCTTCACCAAGATTTCGCCATTTTCCGCTTTAACTTGATAAGTAGGGAGGGGGGTTTTTGCTGGTTTAGCCAGTACTTCTCCTCCAAGACCAAACTTGGCATCATGACAAGGACAGACCAAAGTATTGTCACTTTTGTCCAACTTAACAGTGCATCCTCGATGAGTACAGGCTGAATTTAGGGCAATCAACTGATTATCTTGTTGAACTACAAGTACTTTAGACTTTTTGTTGAGTAGATAGCCGTTGGCTTTTAATTGAGCAGTAGTGCCGATAGTTGTAAATTTTCCTGCTCCTTCAGCAACAGCATTGCGATCGCTCTTGTTAGAACAGGCAGCAAGTGCCAGGGGAAAGTAACTTGCCAACAGTCCAATTCCAGTCCATTTCAAGAAATTTCGGCGTTCCACAATTGTTTAATAATTTTTAGTAATTTAGCTTCTTCAGTTTTAGCAATTAAAATTTCAGCGTCAAGGCAGAGGATATTTCAGTAGTTAAAATACTCTAGTAACTAAGTCACCTAGGGGTATATCTTGGTAATTGAAGTAACTCACAAAATGTTGTAGGAAACGGCTGTGAAATTCAAACCAATTATCTCGAACCTATTTGCTTTCGCAGTCGTAATTTCTCTGCTGTGGTTGACAGGATGCTCTACCACCGTCACCCAGAATATTCATCTTAAGTACGGCAATCCTAGTAATGCTAACGGCAGCGAGAAGAATTATCTAATCACCAAGCCTCAATATGCTTTGTCCTATAACTGCAAGACAGGAACGGCTAATTGGGTTAGTTGGCAACTCGATCGCAGTTGGCTTGGTCAGACTGATCGCTCGGATCATTTTATGCCTAATCCAGAATTACCAGCAGATTGCTATGCCGTCAAACCCAGTGACTATAGCAAAAGTGGTTACGATCGCGGTCATCTGATTCCTAGTGGCGATCGCACCCATAATCAATTGGATAACGAAAGTACTTTTGTGATGACTAATATCATTCCCCAGTCTCCCAGTAACAATCGCGAGGTTTGGCGTGAATTAGAAGAATATGGTCGAGAACTTGCTTTCCAAGACAAAGAACTGTACCTGGTGGCAGGGGGAGAAGGCATTGCCAAGAAGATTGCCCAAAGCCAGGTGGTGGTTCCTGAATACACCTGGAAAGTTATATTGATTCTGGATGCCCCAGGAAGCGAGATCACCACCGAGAATGCGAAAACTCTAGCGGTTTGGATGCCTAATTCCGAAGAGGTGGTGAATACGAAATGGCAAGACTATATTGTTTCTGTCGATGAAGTAGAAAGTAAAACAGGATACAACTTTTTTGCAGCCTTGCCCAAGGATTTGCAAAGTGAGCTTGAAAAAACTATCGGCGTTGGGAATTGATTGTCGCGATCAGCCTTTTGAGTTCAATTATTAACCAAATTGCTACAGTAATCGATATTGAGTGGCTAAAATAGCTGCTTGAGTGCGATCGCGTAAATTTAATTGACTGAGAATACTAGTAACGTGAGCTTTGACAGTTCTCTCTGAAATATATAATTTTTGGGCGATTTCTTTGTTATTCGCGCCTTGGGCAATTAAAGACAAAACTTCTTTTTCTCTGGGAGAAAGGGCTTGCAAAGAAGTAGCTAACTCCTGAGACAGAGGATAATGATGTTGAGCAGATGTAGTTAAAAATTTCTGAAATAAACCAGGCCCCAATTGGGTATAACCTTTAATGGCAGTTCGGATCGCAGTAGCGATTTCTTCGATATCTGTATCTTTCAGTAAATAACCTTTAGCCCCAAATTGCATCGCTTGGGTAATATATTCATCGTCATCAAAGGTGCTTAACACCAATACTGGGATTGAACTAAATTGCTCTGCCAACTTTTTAATTGCCGCTACCCCATCCATCACAGGCATCCGTACATCCATGAGAATTAAATCTGGTTGTTCAGGGGTATGATCAAGTTGTGCGACTAAAGCGATCGCACTTTTGCCATTTTCCGCTTCGCCAACTATCTGAAAATCTGCTTGAGATTCAAGTAAGCTTCTTAATCCTTGACGGATAATGATTTGATCGTCTACGAGCAAAATACGAATCATAAGTCATTTCATAGTCATTTTTATAAGCCATGATTTATAAGCCCAGTTCTGTTTTAAAAGCCTCTAAAGAAATAGTTCCGTTCTCCTTAGCCTCTATTAAAGCTTGATGACTATCCTCTAAATCTTGTTGATTTTCTGTAGTTTCTTGTGTTTGCTTAATTTTTAGAAACCTTACAAAGTCCAAAATTTCGTTCAGCAATGGCTCTGAAGTTTCTTCTAATTCTTGGAGTATTAAATCTTTTGTGTTCATTTGTGTGTATTTATTAATAATTTGACATTTAAGATAATCACTACGAGAACTTTGTTTAATTTCCCCACTTCACTAATCTTTTTACAATTTATCAACTATGGGAATGGCAGCGGTAACCTGACAGCCTGTTCCTGGAAAACTAACTAAATTAAATTTTCCTCCCAAAGCAGCAGTTCTTTCTCTCATTCCTTGAATTCCAAATCCCGTGGTATTTTCTTGGGGGTTAAATCCAGCACCATTATCTTGAACTTGTACTTCTAAATAATTAACTATCAATTGTAGAGAAATTTTGACCTCTGTTGCCTGAGAATGCTTGATCATATTAGTTAGGGCTTCTTGCACGATACGATAAACCGTTGAGGTAATTTCATTAGACAAAAGATCGGGGATCTCACTTTGGTAATAGAAAGTAATTTCAGTTCGATATTCTAAATCTTTGACTAGTTCAGCGATCGCCACTTTTAATAATTTTCCCCGTAAAGGATCTGCTCTTAGGGTAGCTACCGAATGACGTACATCTTGTAGGGCATGGGAGCCAAGTTTTTTGGCTTGGGCTAAAAATGTTTCGGAGCGATCCAAATTAGAACGCAGATATAACAAAGCATTAGCTAATTGGATATTTTGAGCGGTTAGGGAATGCCCTAGGGAGTCATGAATTTCGCGAGCAATTCGATTACGTTCTTGTAACATAGCTCGGTCTTCAATTAATAGAGCATATTCTCTTAATTGTTGATTAACAGCTCCTAATTTTTGTCTGGAACGATATTCAGACATTAAGGCATTAACTAATATAAAAACAAACACCGTAATGAGGCAAAACAAGATCGTTATATTGATTGCCATATTAATAATCAAAGCTTTTAGTTCTTCTTTATTAGAATAAAGCTGATAGATAATTTCTGGTTTGATACCTGGAGTAATAATTGCAGGAACTTGATCCACTTTTAAATTACTAAAACTGTTTTTAACTACTAAATATAGAGAGGCTAAAATCCAAGATAGTGAGATACCTGCAACGATAAAAGAACCGAGTAGTTTGAAGGTAAGACAGCCTCTAATGACCATGATCAGCAGCAAAGGGAGAAAAAGACGGAGATTGGTTTCACTACTCATGCCCGTTAATCCAATTAAGGCAAATCCCAAGACAATATAAATAATATTTTGCCAATACTTATCATTTGGCTGATATATTCCTAAACTTAAAAAAGCGATCGCAAATAAAAATGATCCAAGAGAAAGTTCGGGCTTAATTACAGGAAAAAGCGGTGGAACTTTGATGGGGGGCAAAGGCATATTGGGAAAACGAAATTGCCCTAAAATACTAATGACAAATAAAATCCACTCTAAATAAAGCAACAAGCGTAGAGGATTAGCTTTGAGTCGATTGGTATATTTCATCATAATTCATTGATTGACGAGGGATTGACTCTCCCCCACAGTTAAGAATAACTGACAATCTATTAGTTATTAAATGTACTAAAGTCCAATATTAATTTGAGACGTTTGATCGAAGTCAGCAAGAGCATAATTCTTTAGCATCAAGATAGTAATTGAACTTAAATGACAAGATTTATTGATGCTAGCTAAATTTTTTTCCCTCAGAATACTAATTACTTCGATCACAGTTGCGTTGATGTTGGTAGTTATAGCAGCCAGAACAGCAAAGAGCAGCCAGGAAATAGATATGTCTCAACTAAGCTGCGGGGAATTCCTGGAAATGGACAGAATGCCACAAGTAATGAGCATCGTTTGGTATAACGGTTTTGCTGCTCAAGAACGAGGCACTTTTGTGTTTGCACCAGATCGCGATCGTCTTTCCGAGCAAAAAGATTCCCTGACAAATGCTTGTGAGGCAAGCAGCAATGATTTGGTGGTAAAACAGTTGCCCGCTATTTTTTAGTCACTTGCTATTTGCTACTTCATATGGATAGGATTTCTGATTCATCAGTCGAGCAGTCTGAATTAAAAGAGAAAGAGCAAGATTCATCATCTGCTCCCATATCGATCCCGCAAGGCAGGCGGAGCCTAATCGCCCTGGCTCTTAAAAAGCGATTTCAATGGATAATCATAATTTTAATCACCTTAATTATTTCAGGTGCAGGTATCTATTTTGGTTCTCGCCGTAAGGATGCCCAGCCCAATCTGCAATCTCTAACAGTCCCAGTAAAAACTCAATCTCTCAAGGTTAGCTTTGAAGCCAGTGGCAGTATTGAACCAATTACTTCGGTCAATATTAGCCCAAAAACTACTGGTAGATTAACGGCACTCTATGTTGAGAAAGGAGACCAAGTTAAAGCTGGACAGCTATTAGCCAGAATGGATTCGGCTAATTTGACAGCAGAATTAGCCCAAGCCCAAGCAGAATTAGCTCAAGCCCAAGCGCAATATACTAAAGTCCTGAACGGTAATCGCCAAGAAGCTATTGCCAGAGCAAAATCTCAAGTATTATCAGCCCAAGCACAAGGGGAACTAAGTGCGAAAAGACTAGAGAAAAACC
>JBEANW010000240.1:0-5336 GCA_041165225.1 Cyanobacteriota bacterium
CACAATTCCAGGTATGGGCGATCGATCTTTTGGGTTTTGGGCGATCGGCTAAACCAAAACAGGAATATAGTGGTAATCTCTGGCGAGAACAGCTCCATGACTTCATCACCGAGGTAATCCAGCAGCCCACACTCTTAGCGGGAAATTCTCTAGGGGGTTACGCTGCTCTTTGTGTCGCAGCCGAATATCCAAACTCTACCGCAGGATTAATTCTACTTAATAGCGCAGGGCCATTTTCTGATCCCCAGAATAGTTCATCGTCTCCGTCTCGTTCCAATCCTTTCGGTAAGATAATTCGCTCGGTTCTATTACAGCCCTGGGCTAGTTTTTTGCTGTTTCAATATGTACGCCGTCGCTCTATAATTCGTAAGACCCTGAAACAGGTTTACTTTGATTCTAATGCCGTTACTGAGCAATTAATTGAAGATATCTATCGTCCCTCTTGCGATCGCGGTGCAGCGGATGTATTTAATGCCGTGTTTAAAACACCCCAAGGGGAGAAAGTTGATGTCCTGTTAAGCAAGATCTCTTGTCCCCTGCTGCTTCTCTGGGGGGAAAAAGACCCCTGGATCAAGGCGAGGGAGAAAGGCGTACAATTTCGCCAGTACTATCCACAATTAGCAGAACATTATTTGCAGGCTGGTCATTGTCCCCATGATGAAGTCCCCGACCAAGTAAATTCTTTAATCACCGACTGGGTTTTGACCCTTGATCGGTTAGAATCTTAATTGCTGACTTCTTAATAATTTGTTACAAGGTAAGAGTAACTCTATCTATAGCTCTATGTTTGGTGGATTTGTTGGATTTGGTAATAACAAGGGCGGAGATTGGGGCGAGAACCTAATTAACACTGTCGCAAGCAACACAATCCGTCACCTATTTACTCGTAGTGATTCGGTAGAAGTATCAGTAAAGTGTAATCCTTCTAGCAAACTACTCCAGGGAACGATTGATAGTTTCAAAATGAATGGTCGTGGGTTAGTCATTCGACAGCAGTTTCGCACCGAAGAAATGTCTTTTGAAACCGATGCCGTGGCGATCGATTTTGGTTCGGCAGTTAAAGGAAAGATTGCTCTTAAACAACCAACGCAGGCGATCGCTCAAGTAAAATTATCTCAAGATGATATCAATAAGTCTTTTGAAGCGGATCTCGTGAGGAAGCGCTTAGAAAATCTGACTCCTGATGCCCTAATAGAGATATCGGGGGGAGAGCCAATTTCTTTTACTGATGTAGAGGTTCAGTTATTACCTGACAACGAAGTTAAATTGTCGGCGAAAGCTAGTTGGGGCGATACCATTGTACCCGTCAGTCTTAGATGCATTCTGGCTATTGGTAAACGTCGCCGAGTCAAGTTTGAAAATCTTCAATTTGAGCAAGACAGTATACCTGCTGAAATACAGGATATTTCCCAAGATTTAACCCTTGCCCTAGGGGAAATTCTCAACGAGATGGTAGATCTCGACAAATTTAATCTTGATGGAGTTAAATTACGTCTCAATCGCTTGCAAACTGAGGGACAGATGTTGCTGTTTAGTGGTTATGCCCAAATTGAGCGAGTACCTCAAGCAGGCTAGCAATCTAATCAATAGCTTAAGGCTTATAGCTTACAGCTTTTTATCCATAGCGATGTGAGGAATTCCTGTCGTGCTTGAAGGGAATTTCTTGCCGTGGGTTTGGAAACCAAATTTTTGGTAGAAGCCAACGGCAGTTGATCGGGCATTGAGAGTAAGGGCGATCGCTCTTTCTTGTTGTGCCTTCTCAATTAAGAAGTAAAGTATCCTGCTGCCATGATTTTGTCCTTGATAACTAGGTTTGACTACCATCTGACAGATTTGATAAATACGGTTGTCCTGGGGGACTAATTGGCCGTATGCCACCACGGAGTTTTGCTTTAAGATTGCACCATGAAAATAGTTTGCTTGACGTTCATCTTGCACTACGTCCCAAGCTAAACCATGTTCGGCAAAAAACAGCTCGTATCTCAGTTGACAAGCTTGTTGAAATTCCTGGCTGTTGTATTTAATCAGTTCGACTATAATTAATTCTTCTGTCATCTCGGTGCTTCTTATTTCTCTACAGTGAAATTTTGATCACCCAAAGAAAGATAAACTGGGGACTGGAGCAAATTAGTCTTTGCTTAGAGCTTATTTTTCAGCATAAATTTATTTTCAGCATGATTTTAATCGGATTATCTAAAAATCTTATTCAGTTACTAAAGATGTCTTGGAGTCAGTTAGCCCTCTCCCTATTGGTCTTAATCGCTAGTTTTGCCATCTGGACTACCCCCGCCTCCGCAACGATTAATGACGATCGCTTTGAAGGTAGTGTTTATGTTCTCTTTGGTGGTAATGGCTCTCTTGTTCCCCCTCGGATGGATTTACCCACCTCTCTAAAGCGAGAAAAACCCGCAATCTTAGTGTTTTGTGTGGATGATAGCAGTGATTGCAAACAGTTTTCGATTGAAGTTACTCGTCTACAAGAATTTTATGGTCGTGCAGCTAGCATTATTCCTGTGAGTGTAGATTCTTTTATCGATCAGGATAAATATAGTCCTAGCGAACCTGCTTACTACTACCACGGGTTAGTGCCTGAAACCGTAATCCTCGATCAAAAAGGGAAAGTAGTCTACGACGGCACAGGACAAGTTGCTTACGAAGAGATGGATGATGTGCTGCGGGAAGTTTTCGATCTCCTTCCCCGCTCAGAATCTACGGTTTTAAAACGCCGTTCATTCAATGAGTTCAATGCGGGAATGACTGAAGACTAATTCCACAAAAGACTTAAAGCTTAGAGCTTTTTACCAAAACACATTCCACTAATGGTCTAAATTTTGATATTAGTTCACTGCGACATAAACCCAGGCTAGGAATAGAGACTTTGCCATAGTCTTGACCATGCTGCAAAGGAAACTCAAACTGATCATCGAGAAAGACAAACTCACCGCCAGCAGCCTTAATAATGACCCAGGCAGCAGCTATATCCCAAATCTTGGGAGTGGCTTCTACTCCCCCCACGGCGATCCCTGCTGCCACCAACAATAAGTTATAGCTGGCAACACCGAGCATTCTCACCTTGCAGGGAAAGGGCTGTTGGAAGATAGCTTTACTGCGAGCGCAGAGGTTAAATAATTGTGTTCCGCTAGGATATTCACTACTAGTATGAATTGGCTGATTATTGAGATATGCCCCACTGTAACCAGATAATCCTGAGTCGCCGTACCAAAAACCATGAAATGTCTGTTTTGTGGGAGGAACATACACAAACCCAAATACGGGAGTCCCCTTGTAAAGAAGTCCCAGAGAAATTGACCACAAAGGAACACCACGAGTAAAGTTAGTCGTGCCATCAATGGGATCGACAATCCAGCACCAGTCATGATCAGGAAAAATATGGACTGTTTCCTCCGTTACAACGCCGTGTTCAGGAAAGGTTTTCGCGATCGCCTCACGGATTTGCTCATCTGACCACTTATCCGCCTGGGTAACTAAGCTACCATCTTCTTTTTCGTTAGCCTGGATTCTACCAAAATCCTGCATCAAGCGATCGCTAATTGCCTCAGTAGTCTGGACACAGAAGTCTAAAACTCGATCCCAAAATTCATTCATAAATTATTGCTGTCGAAGGTCAATTATTAATTATCGGCTTAATTGTCAGCAGTTTTGAGTTGAGCGATTAATTGATTGATTTGTGCCTGACTCAAAGTCACTTTAACCTCTAATTTTTCAGTTTCGTCTCGCAACAAGATAATTCCCTGACCATTTTTGATGGTGGCTGCTATCTGTGGATTTAGCAAGTTAAGTTTCTGATATACCGTGACAGGCAGACTAACGCTAATTACCACCTGGGACTGGGATTGAGGAAAGACATAGAGCCTTTGCTTGGTAGTGTCTAGTTCTAACTTGCTAGGGGTAATATTCCGCTCATCTGTAACCTGGTTATTGCGCCAATAAAAAGTGATTCCCCTCACCTGGGGCGTTGCCAAAACCAACTGCTCATCAAACTTTTGTGGTTGCCAGTCTAGCTCGTCTAAATTGCTGCTAGGAGGTATTAACCGCTGTTGCCAAGCCACCTCTTTTCCTGCTAATGCCGACCACCAAACAGCGATCTCCTTGAGATTGTCCCCATTATCAGACTGACTACTATTTTGTTGCCAAATTAAATTATTGGAATTATTGCTCATGGTAAAACCCTTGATCGCACCGAGATAAGAGGAAGAATGTTCTAAAATAGTAAATCGTACCCAACACTTATAAAAGTAATATTTTTAAAATATGTCAGTTTTAGCGGCAATCTCCGTCGTACTCCTATTAATCGTAGTTCATGAGCTTGGTCATTTTGCAGCCGCAAGATTACAGAAAATTAGAGTTAACCGCTTTTCGATTGGGTTTGGCCCCACTCTTTTAAAATATCAGGGTTCAGAAACCGAATACGCCATTCGAGCAATTCCTTTAGGTGGTTACGTTGGCTTTCCTGATGATGATCCCGATAGTACGATTCCCCCAGACGACCCTAACTTGCTCCGCAATCGTCCTGTGCTAGATCGGGCGATCGTCATTAGTGCGGGGGTAATTGCCAACTTGATTTTTGCTTATTTTCTGCTTGTGGGTCAAGCGTTTACTATCGGATTTCAAGATATCAATTATCGACCTGGAGTACTAGTGCCTCAACTACTGAGTGATGCCGAATCTGCTGCTGCTCAAGCGGGAGTTCAGTCTGGGGACATTATTTTAAAAATAGATGACATAGATTTAGGCGATTCTGCTGATGCTTTAGAAAATTTGCGCCGAGAAATTCAAAAATCTCCTAATCAGATTTTAGATTTAACCATCAAGCGTGGCACTGACATGATTAACCTTGAGGTTAAACCAGATATTGGTCAGGATGGCAAGGGGAAAATCGGTGTGATGTTAGCGCCGAATGGAGATCTTGTCCGTCGTCGTGCAGCTAATGTGGTGGAAGGTTTTACCGCAGGAGCAAACGAATTTCAACGGATTATTCAGTTAACCGTTCAGGGATTCTGGCAGCTAATTAGTAATTTTCAGGAAAATGCTCAACAGGTAGCTGGCCCTATAGCCATCGTCGCTGTGGGGGCGGAACTGGCTCGCAATGACTTGGGTAATCTGTTTCAGTTTGGCGCTTTAATCAGTATCAATTTGGCAATTATTAATATTCTGCCCTTACCTGCCTTAGATGGTGGTCAACTAGCATTTTTGACAGTGGAAGGTGTTACTGGCAAACCTTTACCTAGCAAACTACAAGATGGCATCATGCAAACTGGTTTAGTGTTGTTACTTAGTTTAGGGGTGTTTATCATTGTGCGGGACACAATTAACTT
>JBEANW010000241.1:0-3563 GCA_041165225.1 Cyanobacteriota bacterium
TTGGGAGAAACTTTTTATGAAGAAAATTTGAAGCGTGAAGAGTTCAGATTTAAACTGGCTTTAAATGAGACAAAAAGAAGAGTAGGAATACTGGAAAAGGCTACTCCATTATTAGCAATATTATTGGTGGTAATGGGGATATATATATTAGGCTCCCCAAGTGAAAACAGTGAAATGAAATTTATGTACGGTACAATCGTTGGCATCCCTGGAATAGCATTTCTTGTGAAAGTCATACTAGATATTATTTATAAGTGGCTCGATTATCAAACTATTGATGTATATGAAAAATGTGTACTAATTTTACAAGCAGCTCAACTTATTGCTAAGGAAGAAGAACTAGATGCTGTGCGTACTTATGATGAAGCGATCTCATCGGGTAACGAAGTTATTCCTTTTGAACAAGCGATCTCTGAAATAGAACGAAATCGCTAATGAGTTACGAAATTTCAATTTTGAGACGGGCATACAAAGAACTAGCTAAATTACCTCAAAGGGATTGCAAAAAGGTCAATATTGCTATTAATAATTTGGCTATTAATCCTAGACCATCAGGATGCAAGAAGTTAAAGGGTCGTCCTGCGTGGCGCATTCGTGTAGGAGATTACCGAATTATCTACGAAATTAGTGATCAAAAACTTATTATTGTAGTTGTTGATGTTGGACATCGACGAGACATTTATCGTTAAACAAATATCGTTAAACAAATTATTTTGCTTATTCTTGAAGCACGTTTAGTTAGCTACTGGTTCGCGAGGTAAAAAATCGGCCAATCCTATACAGCTAATGCCTTGAGGATTAATTTCAAAGCGATAGGGCAAAACTTCCACCCCTTGGTCTACCGCCTGGCGCAAGAGCTTCCCATATTTTGGATCACAGGTGTCACTGGGCGCAAAGGTATCGCAATCCCCCCGATTGATAAAGTAAAGCATTACAGCTTTGGTTTCGGGAACTAAATCCATTAATTCTCGCAGATGTTTTTGTCCCCTGGTGGTAACTGTATCGGGAAATAGGGCTAGACTTTCCGTGCTGAGAGTTACGCTTTTTACCTCTACATAGATTGCTGGTTGGGCATTATCTCCTGTGAGCAAAAAATCAATGCGACTCTTTTGATCCTTACCATAAGCAACTTCAGAGCGCACGGTACTATATCTACTGGCTAGTTCAGGCAAAAGTTTTTGCTGCAACGCTAGCTTAATTACTCGATTAGGGATAGCAGTATTGGTTCCTACCCAAGTAGAGCCAAGCTGAATCATTTCCCAGGTATAGGGCAGCTTCCGTTTGGGATTATCGCTCTCAGACACCTGCACCAAACTATCGGTCACACAAACTCCTGTCATGGGACCAGTATTGGGACAGTGCGCCGTAATCACCTCTCCTGTAACTAACTCAATATCCGCCAAAAATCTTTTGTAGCGTTTGATGAGGCGACCTGGAATTAAAGCAGGATACTGATAGATTAGGCTCATTGATTACGTCTCATCTGGATAAGAACTAAAAACTAAACCATAGTTTAGCTAAAAACTGCTACCCTAATGAATGTTTGGCAAATTAGTACCAGCAAGGTATTAATCTTTCGCCCCTATCTATTTACCGAGATGGCAACTACTAGCTGGACAAGACGACATATTCTCTCCCTGATGGATTTCACGACTGAGGAATACGCAACGGTTTTACAAACCGCCTCTAGTTTTCAGAAAGTGCTGGCTGGCAGAACCAAGAAAGTTCCCGCACTCCAAGGAAAAGTTGTCGCCAATATGTTTTTTGAAGCATCTACCCGCACCCGCAGTAGCTTTGAGTTGGCAGCGAAACGGCTCTCTGCCGATATTTTAAACTTTTCCCCTGGGAGTTCTTCCCTTAGTAAAGGAGAGACTATTTTAGATACGGCAAAAACCTATTTAGCGATGGGAGCCGACATTATGGTAATCCGCCACCAAGAAGCTGGAGTCCCCCAAGTTATCGCTCAGGAAATGGATCGACTCAATTCTGGGGTAGCGATTCTCAACGCAGGGGATGGCTTACACCAACATCCTTCCCAAGCCTTACTAGATTTATTTACCCTCACCACTGTCTTAGACCCCGATAACCCTCGCTTAGAATTACTGCAAGGGAAGAAAATTGCCATTATCGGCGATATTCTCCATTCTAGGGTAGCCCGTTCTAACATCTATAGTCTTACCACCGCAGGAGCAGAAGTACATCTGGCTGCACCAGCAACTTTGTTACCCAAGGCTTTCTTGGAAATGGCAGATCAACAAGCTCCAGGAAAACTATCGCTCCATTGGGAGTTATCTCCTGCACTAGAAGATGCTGATTTTGTCATGACCCTGCGACTGCAAAAAGAACGCATGACAGGTAATTTTATCCCCAGCCTCAGAGAATATCATCAACTGTTTGGGGTGACGCGCGATCGCCTTAACCTCTGCAAGCCTTCCGTTAGAGTCCTGCACCCTGGCCCCACTAATCGCGGTGTGGAAATAACTTCCGACTTAATGGATGACCCAAATTTAAGCCTAGTTTCCCAACAAGTTACTAACGGTGTGGCAACTCGCATGGCTTTATTATATTTAATTAGCAACGGCGGAAAAAACTAAGAACTATATCGTTTCTCGTATTTGTGAGATACATCCCCCGTTCTGTTAGGGAAAAGGGAAAAGGGAAAAGGGGAAAAAGCGGTATCTCATGTTTCTAAGAATTGCTATAATTAATTCGCTTTTCTGGCTTTAAATGCTAGTAAATCAACCTGATTTTGCAAATCTTTATTCTCAGTTTTTAGTACTGCAAGTTTTCTCTGCGCTCGGTGGAAATGCCCCTTATAAGCCCCTAAACTTCGATTACTAACCCCTAACTTTTCTCTTCGTCTTACTTCCTGATTGTACTGACGTTGAAGTTTATTATAGGCAGCTTGTAGATCTTTTAAACCACCTTTGCATTGAGACTTAAGCTGTTTTAATTCGCGATCGCGAGTCGCCACCATTTTATTTAAACATTCGATTTTAACTAACATTTGACGATCAAAGTTATTAGTCTTGACCTGTTTAATTAATCCTTGATAACTATCATGAATCCAATCATGTTGAGCTTTGAAAGCTCTTCTAGTTGCTTCGTATTTAATAGTATTTAAAACTGCTTCTTTATAAATTCCTTTGTGTTTACCTTTAATATCGATTAATAATCTATCGTAATTAGTCGCATTATGGCGTAAGCTATCACAGTTAGCTTCAATATATTTAACGCGATCGCCTGTAGTAGAATTAATAATATAGGCTTCTACACCTAATCCTTGGGGTGAATGACAGACAATACGATCTTTCCAACCCTGAATTACTTCCTCTAGCGAAAATTGTTGGGTGTTAATATTCATTCGTCTTCAAATTACTAAATAATTGGTAGCATCAATAGCTTTAAGCCTTAAGCTCTACGCCATAAGCTAGAGATAAAAAAATAAATATCAGTTAGTTAGACCATAGCAACGACAACCATCTATCATCTTGTTGAATTATGCGCTATTTAAGTCACGTCAGTTTTAACAAGTAAACTAAAAAACTGCCACCGTAATTACT
>JBEANW010000242.1:0-3760 GCA_041165225.1 Cyanobacteriota bacterium
CCAAGTGAGAATCGGTGGAAGTGTCTCCATGTCCAGGAAAATGCTTGGCGGTGGTTAAAACCGCCGTTGATTTCGCCCCTTGAATAAATGCCGTAGTTAGATCCGCTACTGCTTCAGGGCGATCGCCAAAAGCACGAATATTTATGGCGGGATTATCAGGATTATTATTCACATCCACCACGGGAGCAAGCAACCAGTTAATCCCTACCGCTACAGCTTCTTTAGCTGTCACCTCTCCCATGCGAGAGGCATATTGTCGAGCCAAGTCTGGATACTGCTCATAAATCTTGCCTAATGCCATGGGTGGGGGAAACCAAGTACCCCCTGGGAAACGCTGTCCAATACCTTCTTCAATATCCGCAGCGACGAATAGAGGTATCTTTGCCCAACTCTGTAATTGTTGCGATCGCGCCTTTAATTCCGCACTACTGCCTCCCAGCAGAATCACGCCCCCCAGATTCAACGCCGTAAGCCAGGATTTTAATTGTTGGTGGTTAGCTTCCCAAGCGGGATAGCGAATTTGATGATCGAACAAATGACCAGAAGCGCGGACAATGATCATCTGAGCGATCTGCTCTTGAAGAGATAAACTTTGCCAATCCTGCCAATCTGGTTTCATCAATCGCTGATCATGGGAACATCTACCAATTTAATCTACTGCTTCTGGTTTATTTTGTCGCTCCTGAGTGATCTCATTGAGCAGATTTAACATATTGTCGCCTCGCTCTAGAGAATTTTCCAAAAACTGTACAGTGGGAGTGCGTCTTAACTTCATCCGACTCCCCAATTCCTTGCGAATATAGTGGGAGGAAGAATCCAAGCCCGCCATCGTTTCTTCCTTCGCTTCATCTGTGCCATAAATGCTGACAAAGATTTTCGCGTGCTGTAGATCGCCAGAAACATCCACATCAGTAATACTAACCATCCCCGCACCAACGCGATCGTCTTTAATTTCACTAAACAACATTTGGCTCACTTCTCGCTTAATCAAAGCAGCTACACGAGCGACCCGACGACTATTAGCCATAATTTTTACCTCATCATAATAACTAATGGCAATACAACGAAGTGTTCTCTAAACTCCACTCTAGATTGTAGCTAAACCTTGCCATGTTAGAAAATTCTCTTTACTGATTTATTTTTAGCTATATTTTTAGTGATTTATATTAGCCAAGATACTAGATTTAGGAAAAGACATCTTCGGGCTTTCTTCTAATAAATAATCAAGAAAGGTTTCGGCGATGACTGAAAGCTTTTTACCCGCTAAATAAGCAACAAACCAGCGACGTTTAATCGGAAAGTGTTTAAAGTCGAGGACAGTTAATTCCCCTGAGATACCTTCAGAAATCAAACAGTGTTCTGACAAGATGGAGATGCCTAAGCCACCGTAAATTGCCTGTTTAATCGCTTCATTACTCCCTAGCTCTAATTTAACCTTGACGGCAAGATCATTGTCTGTCAATAGTTTTATAATGGACTCTCTCGTACCCGAACCTTGCTCCCTCATAATGAAAGGCTGATGGTTTAATTCTATTAAATCAATATTCTTCTTGTTGGCTAAGGGGTGATCTTTTCTCGCCACGACAACTAAAGGATTATTGAGGAATGGCTTGGTAGCCAAATCGATATCGTTACTGGGATTACTCACCACATATAAATCATCTTGATTCGCTAACATTCGCTGTTGTATTTCTTGATGATTCGTTACTTGCAAAGCAACATCAATACCAGGATACTTTTGGCAAAAAGAGCCGAGTAATCGGGGTACAAAATATTTGGCAGTAGTAATTACAGCTAGATTGAGTTGTCCCTGTTTGGTTCCCTTGAGATCGGCTATTTTAATTTCAAAGTTATCGAGCTTCTCAAAAATATCCTTACAGGTGAGCAATAACTCTTTCCCTGCATCAGTAAGATATAGTCTTTTCCCAATTTGCTCAAATAAAGGTAACCCCACTGAATTAGTAAGCTGCTTGACCTGACTTGAAACAGTTGGCTGAGTAATTAAAAGTTCTTCTGCTGCACGTGTAAAACTACCATTACGGGCGACCGTCTCAAATACCTTTAGTTGATGTAGGGTGGCTGGGATCAAGAGACTTTACTCCTCAATATGCAATGATTGTTAATTCAATCATATACAAAAACCAATGCTTTCAGGTAAATCATAATTTTTTGATTATAGATAAGCATTAATTCTAATGTTATCCACTCATTAGTTTGATAAGGCTGGGATTGGGGGATTGGGGGATTGGGGGATTTGGGACAGCATCCACTGTTTCCCTTTCCCCTTTCCCCTTTCTCTTGAGAAACTTTAGACCGCTTCTAGGTTCTTTTCTCCTGTACGAATGCGGACAACTTGATCTACAGGATAGACAAAGATTTTGCCGTCGCCGATCTCGCCCGTACGAGCAGCAGCGATAATTTTATCTACTACCATATCGATCTGATCGTCTTCAATCACAATTTCAATTTTGAGCTTTTGCAAAAACTCCACTGTGTATTCCGAGCCACGATAGCGTTCAGTTTGCCCTTTTTGACGACCAAAGCCCCGCACCTCGGAAACCGTCATGCCGACGACTCCAGCGTTAACTAGGGCTATTTTTACTTCATCTAATTTAAAAGGTCTGATAATAGCTTCTATTTTCTTCATTTCCTGTCTCCTATCTTTAAAATATGAAAGTTCAACTCTCACTATTTTACGTATATTTATCTAGAAAGCTAGCTTAAGGAAATATGGATTGTAAATGTTTATTTTTAGATTTGTTTTTAAGACTCGTTTAATCGTCAATAATGGCATCTCGATCTAGTAGCAATAAATTACGCAGACTACCTGTATCCAAATCCGTTAACCATTGTTCTCCTGCATTGACGGTTTGTTCCGCTAGTTCTTTTTTGCTTTCAATGATGTCATTAATTCTTTCTTCTAGGGTACCTGTGCAGACAAACTTATGTACCTGCACGTTGCGTTGTTGTCCGATGCGGAAGGCTCGATCTGTAGCTTGATTTTCTACCGCAGGATTCCACCAGCGATCGACGTGAAAGACGTGATTTGCTCTGGTGAGGTTGAGTCCAGTTCCCCCTGCTTTGAGGGAGAGAATGAAGATTTTAGGGCCGTTGGGTTCGTTTTGGAAACGGTCTACCATTTCTTGTCTGGCTTCGCGGGGAGTTGCTCCGTACAAGAACATCACTTCTTCTTTTAATTTTTCTGACAAATAAGGTTTGAGTATTTTGCCCCATTCGGAAAACTGGGTGAAAATCAAAGAGCGATCGCCTTCATCGACAATTTCTTCTAGCATTTCTTCTAAGCGCAGTAACTTACCAGAGCGATCGCCAAAATTTTCGGTCTTCACCATCGCTTTTTTATCTTGATGTTTATCTAGTAAATCTGGATGGTTGCAAAGCTGTTTAAGACGCAACAAGAGAGTCAGAATTAAGCCTCGACGTTTAATACCATCGGCATCTTCAATTTCTTCGAGGGAACTGTCTACTAGCTGCTGATAGAGTTCCGCCTGTTCTGCCGAGAGTCCACAGAACACATTCATTTCCTGCTTATCGGGCAAATCTTGAATAATATTTTTATCGGTTTTTAAACGACGAAGAATAAATGGTTGCGTTAAAGAACGGAGGATATTGAGGGATTCGCGATCGCCATATTTTTCGATGGGGGCGGCAAATCTTTTTTGGAAGAAGTTACGATTGCCCAAAAAGCCAGGATTGAGAAAGTCAAGAATTGACCATAATTCGGTGAGGCGGTTTTCGACAG
>JBEANW010000243.1:0-9919 GCA_041165225.1 Cyanobacteriota bacterium
TGCTTAAGACATGACTTAGGCAGTTCAGGCGAGCGCATTTTTTGTTGTCTGCTTCGACAGTAAACCAAGGTGCTTCTGGAATATTGGTATGGGCAAACATAGTATCTTTTGCCTTGGAATATTCCATCCAGCGATCGCGCGATTCTAAATCCATAGGGCTTAGTTTCCAGCGACGTGAGGGGTCAATAGTACGGGATTGAAAGCGACGTTCCTGTTCTTCGTCACTCACCGAAAACCAATACTTAAGCAACATAATTCCCGATCGCACCAGCATTCGCTCAAATTCTGGACAAGAATGCATAAACTCGTTGTACTGTTTATCTGTGCAAAAATCCATGACGTGTTCTACGCCAGCGCGATTATACCAACTGCGATCAAATATCACTATTTCCCCCGCAGCAGGTAAATGTTCTACATAACGCTGAAAATACCACTGGGTTTTTTCGTGATCAGAAGGCGTTCCCAAGGCAACTACCCGACAACCACGGGGATTAAGTGGCTCAGAAATTCGCTTAATTGTGCCTCCTTTTCCCGCCGCATCTCGTCCTTCAAACAGGATGACCAAGCGATAACCAGTATGCTTAATCCAGTACTGCATCTTGACGAGTTCGGTTTGCAATTTTTTTAGTTCTGCTTCGTATTCTTTTTTGTCTAGCTTTTTCAGCTCAGAGGACTTTCCTGGCCAATCAAATTCTTGTTTTTTAGATTTTTTCTTCTGCTTAAACTTTGGATCACGTTCTAGTAAAGCACTAGAGCCATTCGACTGTTGGGGTTTCATGATATTAACTTATTTGAGTTTTTCTGAACCTTTTGCGAACCGATGCAAGATGTTAAACGAAGTATGGTTTTAGACTTGCTTGAAGAATTTGCTTCAGCCCCCCTTCAATACCTCGATAATTTGAGAAACTTTGGTGTTTAAAACCTGTCGGACATAGCTGAGATAGCTACACCTGCTACTGACTAAGTTTTCCTGCTGGTGGAAAAAACACTTTTGACAGTTGGTTATGACAAATGTAACGAAAATCTGCCTACATCTCAAAAATAACAGAGATTGCAATGCTATTTAGGTTCGAGATATAAGCTCATAATAAGAAGAGTAATTATAAGTTTTTGTATCGAAGGTTACGGAGGGGCAAAATAATTATTTTGCCCCCAGGCAAACAACGTTTTGTACTTGGCTATACGGAATTATAAATTGTTTGCCCTTAAACATAATTATGTGGAACACGACGGATGTAACAGCTAGTTATGACTAAATCAGACTCTTCGACCAGTGGTGAACTCAAGCCGACTCTAGGATTGGTGGGTATTACCATCAATGCCATGGCTTTGATTGCTCCAGGTGCTTTCTTGTGGACAACGTACCAACTTCAAGCCCCTCCTGACTCAGCGAAAAATATGTGGGCGGCGATCGCACTGGCAACCTGTATTGCCCTGTTGACGGCAAGTTGTTATGCAACTCTTTCTAAGGCTTATCCTGAAGCAGGGGCTGGTAGCTCCTATTACTACGCCGAAGCAGCAATTTTAGGCAAGCAGGAACACAAACATTTTCGCTTGGCACGGTTGGCAAAGTTTGTTACAGGTTGGGCAGCCCACTTGTATTATTGGGTTTACCCTGGAATCATGGTTAGTTTCATGGGAACTTTAGTCGTCTACATCGGACAATTATTTAATCCCAATTTTGCCTCCAGTTGGCTCAGTAAAGCTTTGATTTGCTTTGCTTTTGCTCTATTAGTTGGCAGTATTGCTTTAATTGGTGTTACAGGTTCTACTTTAGTCAATATCATCATTAACATTGTGCAAATTGTCTCCCTAACTTTCCTGGGGCTGTTAATGATTCTTTATCGCTTGGGACATCCTAATGTAAGTTACGAACATGCCAGTGCCATTAGTGTTGTGATTCCCCATGATTTAATCGGACTAATTTATCAAGCAACGATCGCAATTCTGCTACTGGTTGGATTTGAATCGGCAACGGCAATGGCAGGAGAAGCGGTTAATCCTCGACGAGATATTCCTAAAGCCGTTATTTTGTCTTTGTTTATTCAGTCTTGTATTTGCTATTTTTTCGAGTATTTTGCAGCCAACTTTTTTATTGGCGACCAATACACTACAATTGTTGACGGTAAAACCGTAACGGGATTTGCAGCAGCCTTAGCATCGGGCGCACCCATTGGCGACATTGCTAAAATTTTGGGAGATACACTGTTATTTGGCAATGGCTTTCTCTTGCAGATATTGATGGCAAGTACTGTGGTGATGGCATTGATTGGGACTGGACTTTCTTCCCTTTCTACGGGAGTTAGAATCAGTTATGCGATGGGATGCGATCGCGAGTTACCTACGGTTTTTGGTTTTTTACATGGTCGTTATAATACTCCCTATCTAGGAATCTATTTTTTAACTGCGTTATCGGCGTTGATTGGTGCTTATGCCGTGCAGAGTATAGATAACGTCACGATTGTTACCTTGGTTTCTAATATTGGTACGTTCATGCTTTACGGAATTACCTGCGGAGTGACACTAATTGCCACCTTAGAACACTTACTAGATGATGAACACAATCCAATTAAGACCATTGTGATTCCTTCACTAGGTTTAATCATGAATTTGTTAATGGTGTGCGGAATTTTCTATTATGGTTTGACGGGAAGTGGTAGTGCAAAAACGAATTCTTTGACCGCGATTTGCATTGCGATCGCCTTTTTTGTGGCTGGTTTTGCTTATCTGGTGGGAGATAGTTTAGTCAAAGGCAAACCTCTTTTCTTGCCTGCCGATATCACTCATCCTTTGCGAGATAGTGTTGGTTCTTCTCAGTCGCGCTCATAACATCTGAGGGTTCTGTTTAATCCACTACAAAATCTCTTGCTAATAACGTTAAAGTAAACCAGTAGGAAAAGGAAATTCGGTCTAATGAATTTGATTATTGCCATCATCCAACCTTCTAAATTAGATGCCATCAAAGAAGCTTTGGTTAAGCTTGGTATCCAGGGGATGACTGTCACGGGTGCCAAAGGATTTGGCAGACAAAAAGGCAGACCACTTGCCTTTCTGGGACTTCTGGATATGGAAGGCAAACCTTTTCGGGTTGATTTTGTACCTAAAGTTAGGATCGAAATTGTTGTCAATGAAGATATTACTGATGCTGTTGTTGATACCATTGTGACGACAGCTAAAACTGGTACGATTGGTGATGGTAAATTATTTGTCATACCAGTTAGCAGAGCGGTACGCATTCGTACTAGCGAAGAAAATGAAGCGGCTTTGACCATTGAAGAACCTGCAACCTTGAGCGATCCGCGCAAAAAATAATGATTCAATCCCTGCTGTTGTTTATCCTTGCTGGGCTATGCGAAATAGGCGGTGGTTATTTGTTTTGGCTCTGGCTGCGCGAAGGAAAAAGCTTTTGGTTGGCTATTGCGGGAGTCGTCATCTTAGCAATTTACGGAGTTTTACCAACACTACAACCCGTCAATTTTGGGCGTGCTTATGCTGCCTATGGGGGAGTTTTTATTGTGTTGTCGATCTTATGGGGTTGGATGGTCGATCGCGTTGCCCCTGACAAGTTTGATTGGCTGGGAGGCTGGATTGCGCTTTTGGGTGTTTTGGTGATTATGTATGCCCCTAGAAGTTAGGATCTAGGGTGATTTCTAAAAGTCGTTGTAAAACTTATACTTGTCTAGCGTTCTTTTGCTATAACTGATCTAGTTTTAAGAAGAACAATATGCATGTTCAACGTTGGATTGCCAGAAGAGAACCAAACTGGAAGCGTTTGGACGGGTTGCTACAGCAAGCGGAAAAGCAGGGGATTAAATCCCTCTCAGCTACAGAAATCAAAGATTTAGCCAGTCTGTATCGTTCCGTTTCCGCCGATTTAGCGAGGGCGCGGACAAACAAAGTGGGTAATATTTTGACCCAAGATTTGCAAAAGCTGACGGCTCGTGGTTATAACCAGATTTATCAGGGTTCTCAGCGCCAGGAATGGCAGCAGGTGAAAGAGTTTTACCTTTGGGGTTTTCCCCAGGTGGTGCAAGAAAATTGGGTTTATATTGCGATCGCCACTGGGATCTGTTTATTAACTGCGATGATTGCCTGGTGGTATGGTTGGCGCGATCCCACTTTTATTGCCATCACTGTGCCTGAGCATATTATTAAGATTGTGGAAGAAGATGGAGAACTCTGGATGGGTTCGATGGTGGGGACAGAACCCTTAGCTTCTAGCAATATTACGATTAACAACCTGTCGGTTTCTTTTGGGGCGATCGCCGGGGGAATTACCGCTGGCATCTATACGATGTTTATTATGGCGTTTAATGGTTTATCGATCGGGGCGATCGCCACTTTAGTCGGGAAAAATAATCTGGCATATCCTTTTTGGGCGTTTGTTTTTCCCCACGGTTCTTTAGAATTACCCGCTATCTTTTTTGCTGGGGCAGCAGGATTATTAATTGGTAAAGGAATGATCTTTCCTGGTAAATATAAGCGGATTGATGCGTTAAAAATAAATGGTACTAAAGCAGCACAGTTATTGATGGGGATTGTTCCCATGTTGCTGATGGCGGGAACCATTGAAGGATTCTTTTCCCCCAGCCCGCTAGTTCCTAGTCCCATTAAGTATTTAGTAGGAACGGGTATATTTTGTTCACTAGTTTTATATTGTTTACGGAAGAAGCAGGTAGAAGTTTGAACAGCAGACATTATTTAAAATATTTTACAGCGATCGCGATCGCCTTGAGTTTACAGCCATCCATAACAGCACAAACTCAAACAGAGGAATCTTCCAGGGGATCATTAGGGGATCTGCGGGAGCCATTAACTTCCGAGTGGGAGGAGGCAGTTTTAACCCGTAGTTTAGAGTCAACCACGGAAATTAGCGCCCTGAAATTTAGTCCTGATGGACAGTTACTCGCCAGTGTTGGCGCAAGTCAGATTACCCTCTGGAATGTTAGTAACGGGGTGATCCAACGAGTTTTACCTGGACATTATGCTCAGGATCTAGAATTGGAGATTGCCCCCACGGCGATCGCTTTTAGTCCCGACAGTCGTTTTTTGGCTACTGCTACTTGGAGTCAAGGATTATTACGTCCCGACCAAGCAATTATAGTGAGAGATGTTACTACAGGAGAAGTTGTCTTAAATCTTGCCGAAGCTTCTGGCTGTCGGCAAATTCTCTTTGATGTTACTGGCAAAATTATCTATGGTGCTTGTGGTGCTGGGATAACTGCTTGGAGCTTTCCTGATGGCGAAAAGTTATTTAGTTTTGCTACTACGTCTGCTGTGGAGGCGATCGCTCTGAGTCCAGGTGGTGCTTTCATGGCGACGGTAGACGCTAATGCTTCTGGAAAACAACAAGCACAGAGTAATCAGATTCAACTGTGGCAACTAGCTGGTACAAAACCTGAACTACTCAAAACCTTGGATAGCAATGGCAACGATCTTGCTCAATTAGAATTTACCCCGTCTGGCGATCGCTTAGTCAGCAGCAGCTACGACGGCAAAATCAATGTTTGGAATTGGCGAGAGGGAACAATCTCCCGTAAAACCAACAATCTCTATAGTGATGATGGAGTATTTAGTCTGAGTGCCAATGGGCAACTAATCGCTGGCAACTTCCATTCTGCCACCATGACTAATTTAGTGACAGGATTACCCCTGAGAAATACCCTCACTCTGGGAGAGAAGCAAGAAGCTAGCATCATGGCATTTAATCCCCAAACCCAGTTATTTGCTAGGGTGAAAAATAGAGTAGACCGTAATTCTCTAATTGATTTATGGTCGGCGGATAGTTCGCAGCCCCAACCACAACCTAGTATCAGAGGCAACTACCAAGCTATTCCCGTTAGTAAATATTGGATTAATCAGGAACACCAGAAAACAATTCAAGTATCTACACCTCAAATCGAAAAACCTGTTTCGATTGGCAAAGATCCCCAGGCGATCGCTTTAGCTGGCTTAGGTTTAACCACGGAAGTTGCTACCTCAGAACAATTAGAACCAGAAGTTGCGATCGAACATGCTGCTGATAATTTAACCACCGTCAAGATTACTCAGACAAACTTAGCCGATGATTCTGTGGCAGGTAGACGTTATCTAGTTGAATTTGCTCCTTATGGCGAACAAACTGCTAAAAAATGGCAGCTAGTTTGGGCTGGAGAACAGTTTAAATGCCAATCAGGGCGGGGACATCAAGACTGGAGTGCTGAGTTGTGTCTTTAGTAAAGGGGCTTTCCCTCAGCTATAAGCTATAGGCTGTAAGCTATAAGCTCAGATTAAAAAATTGCTTGCATTAACCAGTAATCCTGGAAGTATTCCCTAACTATTTTGATGGCGGACTGGAATTCTGTTTCCAAGTTGATATCTAGATCCTGATTGTAGACATCGCTGACGAATTTATAGAGCAGTTCAAAAGTAATTCTGTGGGTACGGGTAAAAGTCATAAACTCGCCGTTTTTCGTCTGATTGAGTTTATCTATTTCCTTGCCGCCGATAGTTTTTTCCTTGATTGCGTCACTGCGGATATCACGCCAGAGAAGAAATCTAATTTGTTCTTGGGTAGCCACTGCTGCATTGAAATTTTGCATTCGGAAGGTAAACTGGCTTCCTTTACAGCTACTGAGAAACCCAATACAGATGGTTTGATTGAGGTTTTTATTGCTGATTAGGCGATGGGGTGGAAAAACTTTTTTGGTGGGCAGAACGTCTGTTTCTAGTTCTGTTATCTGCCCGAAAGCGGTGATAATATCCTGTAATTTGCCGATATCTTTCTCATCTAGCAAAATTTCCGCCTCATGATAGTCTCGTTCTAAGATTTCTTGTTGAGTTGATAAATAATCCCGCACTTTTACTTCTAGTGTTTTTTCTAGGTTGAGGGGAGAATCTATTAAATCTGTCGGTGTGGGGAGAGTAGATTTCGGTGTGGGAGGTGTAGCTGGAGTCTGCACAAAGCCGTTAAATGCTTGGGCAATATTGTTGAGTAGCTGTTCTAGCCTGTGCTGTTGAGATTCTAGCTGATCTAGTCGGTTGATAATTGGCAATTGCCAATCCTCTTGAAAATTCCCTGAGCTTTCTATATTTTCTTTACCAGGAAGATTATTTTGCCGTTCTGGGAGAGGAATATTTTTATATTTGTAGCGGAAATAGTCTGCTGCGTGGTTCAAGACGGCACGAATAGAAACTTGATCCTGAGTGATTTTAGCTATTTCTTGGGGAGTAAATAACTGAGGTAGTTCTAAACCTACCGCTTGAGTCTTTAACTGGAGAATTGCTTGAATTTCTTCTGTAGTTGGGGGTTCGAGGAATACTTGATGTTGAGAAATGCGATCGATAATTGAACCGTCAAAGGTTTGCTGTAGTTGTTGCCAGCGATGGGGAAATAAATTGAGGATAATTAGACTATGGGGAACTCTGGTGAAGATTTCTTTTACAGCTTCGCCAAAGTTGAGGAGAATGGAGCGGTTGTGGTCTAATCCTAGCATTTCTAGCTGATCGAAAACTATGATCAGGGGTTCGTGGAGTAGAGATAATTTTCCCAAAACAGCGATCGCATCCAGGGAAAAGTCTTCTTTACTCATCTCATCATGCCAACTGCTCAAGCCAATCTTATCCAGTTCTTCGGGTTCTAATTCGTCCGCTGCCAACCATTTTTTAATTAGCTGTTTATAGCCAGGATCGGAGTAGCGACAAAATTTGACGATGCCTTTGATGATCTCTGGGGCATAACCCACTGCACCATATTGTTGAAACCACCAGTCGCTGGTAAATTTTTCGATATAGTCCCAGTTATTTCTTCTGGTTTGAGTCCCTTCTCCCCCCATGATTTCATAGAGCTTTAAGGGGTCATCCTGGATTTTGTCTAAAATGCCTTGTCTTCTCTGGGTGTCCGTATTGGTGGATTTAATAATGCCCACGAAAGTATTGGCGAGAAAGTATTCTAGTTGATTAAATCTCGTCCCTGGAATTGATTTATTTAATGACTCTAGAATGCTGCTGTAGGTATGATATTTGATGGTATTAGCATCGTTGGGACAGGGGATAAATAAGAGACGGTTGAGCTTCAGCCTCTGGTTTGCCAAACGCATAATTAAATGAGTTTTGCCTGTTCCAGGTTGACCAATAATTACGGCACCTTTACTTTGATGATTAGGGTCATATTTGATATCGTCAATCACCGACTCTAGAGTATTGTACTGAGGGCGATAAATATTACTATTGTCGGGATGATTCTGGAAGGGATTATCAACGCGACTACTCCCAAAGGGATTAACTTGAGGTAAAGGCAAAGCTGAATTCATAGGCTTAAGGGTTAAATAAAGCTGATAGGTAAACTGAGCATCATAACGAGCTACATGAGCCTGTTCACGATTAAAATACTGGCGATCTACTTTGAGATTGAGTTTTTTAGCCAAATACTCCAGGGAATAACTAGAAGCAGCTAAAGCCTTTTGCGCCTCCCGATAGGTGCAATAAACCTGGGAATAATCAGGGACAGCTAGAGTAACTAGGTTAAAACTCTGCTTCAGAACAGCCAAATCATGTTCGGCATTGTGAAATACTAAGATTTTATCCTCAGCGATCGCCTTGAAGTCCGCTAGAATTGTTCTCAGTGGTTTAGCAGATCTTTCTGGATAGCCATACTCGCAATATTCTTGACTAAAAGCTTCATAGATCAATTTCCCTTGGCTATTAATAATCGCAATTTCTGTTAATGCTCTGCGCCCTTCTGTATCAATAACAATAAAATCCAAGGGTCATTCTTTTGCCCAATCGGGACAAGTACTATCTTCAGAACCATTAGGATGCATGGCACAAACTAAAAGATTACCGTTGTAAACCTGTCCATGATAGTTGGCACAATTAATACAGGCAGGATGGCTTTCGGTGGAAGGAGTATGATAGCTGACACTGGTAAAATCATCATCGACAAAACTATCCCACTCATTAAATAAAGCAGCATCTATTTCGTCTCTGGTGGTGACGATCACATCCACAAAATTATGGATAAAATCTTCAACTTCTTCGGCAAACTCTCCCTGAAACTGTGCTAGAAAAGAGCCGAGATTTTCCGCTGCTTCATCTACCAACGATTCGGTAGTCTCTCCTATTTCAGCAAAAAACAGCTCCATGTCGGCTGCGGTTTTTTCAATCTGTTTCCACCAATCATCTTGCCAATTATTCATAAATTAACCTTGTTAACAGATATCATTCAGTTTAGATGGTTGTCTTACTTTTCTTGCTTGAGCCGACGTAACTCTTCTTGAAGAGACTGCACCTGTTGACGTAAGTCATCATGATTAGAATTGGATTGAGCAGGTTGTTCGCTGCTAGCTGCTGGGGGAGGAGTAGATTCTACTTCATCCACAATCTCGATGCGACGAGGTTCTTTTTCTGTTGACTGATTATTACTACCTACTACAGTTCCTTGTTGAGCCTGTTCCACCAAATCATCAACAAACTTACGAGCTTCTTCCGTACTCATCTCTCCCCGTTCAGCCATCTCCTCCGCTAGCTTTTGGGCTTGAACTCCTAAATCTTTTACTGTGTCACTGGCTTTTTCTTGGGCATAGGAGGCAAAACCAACTCCCATATAAAAAGCTCTCTTGGCAATATCTTCAAAATTAGCCATCTGTCTTATTCCGATTTCGCTATGGTCTACTCATAGTGTATATCATCTCTAAAAGTGATAAATTACGGTCACAAGTGTTGAATCCCCTATTCAAATTGGCTAGAGATTAATATTTTCCAAAAAATGAGAGACAAGAGATTTAGACCTTAATCTATGCACGTCAAAATCGGATTTGTTAGAAACTGAAAAAGCCAAAAAAAAAGCGATCGCCTTGAGGAAAAATCAAGAATGCGATCGCTTTTGAAATGAAAGATTAAGTAGCTTTCAGACAGTTAATCATCCAAGGCATACCAAATT
>JBEANW010000244.1:0-8878 GCA_041165225.1 Cyanobacteriota bacterium
CATTTAGCCCTACGATCACTGTCGCGACAGCTTCGGCTAGAACCTTCAGCCAAGGAGGATTGACAAACTCCCCCATCAAACGGCGATCGCTGGTAAACATCACCAAGGGAATCACCGCAAAGGGTAACTGTAAACTCAAGATCACTTGACTCAATACTAAAAGCTCCCCTGCACTTTGCTCACCAAAGAAAACAATCGCCGTTAAGGCAGGGACAATAGCAATCAAACGGGTAGCCAAACGTCTTAACCATTGGGGTAAGCGGATATGCAAAAATCCTTCCATCACAATTTGCCCCGCTAAAGTCGCGGTTAAGGTGGAGCTTTGACCAGAGGCGAGCAAAGCGAAAGCAAAGATCACACTGGCTGCACCCACCCCCAAGACTGGAGATAAAAGTTGGTAGGCATCTTCGAGATCCGCTACCTGCTGATGACCTGAAAAGTGAAAGGTTGCTGCCGCCACAATTAAGATGGCGGAATTAATGAATAGTGCCAACCAAAGAGCAACGGTAGAATCGATAGTGCCAAATTTGATCGCTTCCCACTTCTTTTCAGCAGTTTTTTCCCAGGCACGAGTCTGCACAATTGAAGAATGAAGATAAAGATTGTGGGGCATCACCGTCGCCCCTAAGATACCCACCGCCAAGTAGAGCATTTCTCGGTTGCGAACAATTCTCTGATCAGGGAGTAAACCCTGTAAAATTCCTCCCACATCTGGACGAGAAAACAGGATTTCTGCCGTAAAGCAAGCAGCGATGGTGGCGACCAAGGTAATCACCAGGGCTTCAGTGTAGCGGAATCCTTTTTGTTGCAGCAGCAGCAGCACAATCACATCCAATGCCATGATGCACACCCCCCAAGCCAAGGGCAGCCCAAATAATAATTTCAAGGCGATCGCACTGCCCAATAATTCTGCTAAATCGCAGGCAGCAATGGCAATTTCACACAGGATCCACAGGATCAAATTGACCCCTGGACTAAAATATTCTCGACAGGCTTGAGCCAAGTCTCGCCCCGTTGCCACCCCCAGACGAACACACAGAAATTGCAGCAAGATCGCCATCAAATTTGAGAGCAGGATCACACTCAGCAAGCTATAGCCGAATTTCGCCCCCCCCGCAATATCCGTCGCCCAATTACCAGGGTCCATATAGCCCACCGATACCAGGTATCCAGGGCCTGCATAAGCCAACATCTTGCGCCAAAAGCCCTTGCCTTGGGGAATGGCAATGGTGCGATGCACTTCTGGCAAACTAGAATAGTGTTTAGGGGCAACCATTTTTAGCTTTTCATAATCTTCTCATAATTTACTTAATGTATCATATTTGATAGTCTCAATGAGAAAAAAAGTGGGTCTGTATTAGCCAAATGAATAAGTAAAGAATTATGCAAATCAACCTCAAAATTTGGCGACAAGCAAACCCAGAAAGCCCAGGTAAATTAAAAGAATATACCGTAGCGAATGCTCATCCTAATATGTCGTTTATCGAGCTATTGGATGTTTTAAACGAACAGCTCATTAAAGAACATCAAGAACCAGTAGCTTTTGATAGTGACTGCGGTGAGGGGATCTGTGGCTCTTGCGGTCTGATGATCAATGGGGTAGCTCATGGAGAACAACAGCAAACAGCGGTATGTCAGCTACATTTAAGAAGTTTCCAAGACGGAGATACTCTAACGGTTGAACCCTGGCGTGCTAAAGCCTTTCCGATTGTTAAAGATCTTGTAGTCGATCGCTCGGCATTCGATCGCATTGTGGCTGCGGGGGGTTATATCTCCGTCAATACTGGTGCTGCCCCCGATGCTAATTCCTTACCTGTGTCGAAGGAGCATAGCGATCGCGCTTTTGATTATGCAGCCTGCATCGGTTGTGGTGCTTGTGTTGCAGCCTGCCCTAATGCTTCTGCTTCCTTGTTTACCGCAGCTAAAGTAGCTCACCTAGCTTTGCTCCCTCAAGGAGATCCCGAACGGAAACAACGAGTTTTAGATATGACGGCGCAAATGGCAACGGAAGGTTTTGGAGACTGTTCCAATCATGGGGAATGCACGGCAGTGTGTCCTAAAGGTGTACCTTTAGATGCGATTTCTTCTATGCGTCGGGAATATATTAAGGCGATGTTTGAATAATGGCTAAGGGATTCTTTAAATCTCAATTTACTCAAAAGGATTGTAAAAAGCTACACCACATCTACAAATATCTTTCACATTTCGAGTGACCAAAATACAGTTATGAATTTTTGCGGTAGCAGCTAATAGACCATCAACAGTTAACACAGGATCGGGAACATTGATTATTCCCCAAGCTTCAGATATTTCTTGAGTTACGACAAAAATGCGATCGCTTTCTTACCAACCATCTTGTTCAATATCTTGCTCGTGCCAAATTTCAATATCTAAATCTGAAAGATAAATCACAGCATTATTAATTTGTTGAGCCGTACCTACGAGTTTGAGGTCAAACCAGCCATCTCCCTGACCATGCTTACCCAAAATTGCTGCCAGAACAATAACTTTGACCTGATATTCCGAGATTAATTGAGAAATAATTGGTTCTTGATGATAACTCTGAGGTACTCTGATTTGCAGTTCAATTTGTGTCTCTCGATTGTCCTCTAATTGCTTTTGTTCCAGTAAATGAAGATTATTCATGGATCATCCTCCTAGGTTATTTTTTGCCACGGCAGATTATTTTCGCCGCTTCTGATTTAGATCTTAAAACATTTATAAATAAATTGCATTTTATTTGCAACACTCAAGCTGAAATAAACATTAAGTAATAAGCTATTGAGATGTATTTGTAGTCATGAGCCTTTCCTTTACGGAAAAGGCTTTTTATTTTATTCAGCGTTCTAGGGTGTAACTTTTAGAGTTATTTGACGTAATACAAACTAACTGCTGTGAGATTTCTTATTATTGGTGTGTCTATCATGGATTAGCTAGCGCGTCGCAAAACTTGAAACTTTTGTCACAAATCTCGCGATCGCGGTTTTATTGGATTTTAGTTGTTGCAAATATTAGTAGCAAAAGTATACGATTTATGGACTATGTTTTGCGACGCGAAGGACGACGCGAAGCTAATCCTTTAGGGCTAGTGCTTTAGTGCCACAAAATTACTCGCGGAGGACTCAAAATTGAAAGTCGGCTACGCCAGAGTTAGTGCAAATGAACAAAATCTATCAAATCAAATTTCTTTACTCAAAGAAAATGGCTGCGAAGATATTACGGTGATCATGGATGATTATAGTAGAGCGATCGCAGGATACTATAATTTCCTTTGATGCTCCCTCTGCCTTACAAACTTAGATCTAAAAACCCAACTGATATTCTCCACTATTGGCGAACCTAGAGGCAGAGGTAAGATTGAACGATTTTTCAGAACTGTAAATCAACTTTAGAAAAACTAAATCTGCTGTTGCTGACTATTAAAGACAGGAGAGGGATTCAGAGAGATGGGATTAAATTTCAGGGCTTGAGATATACAGATCCTTTGCTGGCAAATTATATCGGCGAAGATATTAGCAATTGTCATTGTATTTATTATAATTTGATCCCCTCTAAGTCTTTGCGGGGGTTATGGGTACTAGCCTGTTGCAGTTTTTGATAATATTCTCGTTCATTGTCACTGAGATCTTTAGGAGTCACAATCTTCAGGGTCACCATCAAATCAGTACGCTGCATACTAGCTTTCCACCATCCCTTACCTTTAAGTCGCAAAGATTGACCAGAATCAACTCCCGCAGGAATTTTCATCGCTACCTTGCCATCGGGAGTCGGCACATTAATCTCCGCACCTAACACCGCTTCTTCAGGGGTGATAGGGATTTCGGCAACTAGATTATCTCCTTTAAACTTAAATAAAGGATGAGGTTGCAGTTCAATATTCAGAAATAGATCTCCCCGTTGTCCTGAAACAGAACTAGATGCACCCTTGCCTTTAATTCTTAAACGACTTCCTGATTTAGTACCAGAGGGAATCCGCACCTTCACGGTTTCTTTCCCCAGAATAAATTGCTTCTCTGTACCGTTAAAAGCTTCCGAGAAAGAAAGCTTAACCGAACCCTCACTATCTGAGGGAGACGTACTGCTACTGTAACTACTACTAGCACGAGGAGAAGAAGAAGAAGAACGATATTCTGTAGTACTTTGTCCTGCACCACGACCTAACATTTCGTTGATAAAATCTTCAAAATTGCCATATTGACCAAAATCAAAACCACCAACGTCTACATTAACCCCCACATTTGCCCCAGGACTTCTCGACCTTGAGGATGATGCTGAGGAATTTTGCTGTCCCATTTGCGACCAATATTGACCATATTGATCGTATTTGCGTCGTTTATCGGGGTCTGACAATACTTCTTGTGCTTCGTTGACTTCCTTAAAACGAGTTTCTGCCTTTTTATCTCCTGAATTGAGGTCAGGATGATATTTGCGTGCTAATTTACGATAGGCTTGCTTAATCTCGTCAGCACTAGCATTTTTATTAATTCCTAATACTTGGTAATAGTCTTTGAAGTCATTGACAGCCATGAGCTTTAATTAAATATAGGAAACGGAGTTTGGCCTTAGTTGTAGTTTTTAGTTCTCAAAATTTTGATTGTAAACAAAATTATAGTCGCCATAATTTAGTTTACTAACATAATACCTAACGAACTTTTAATTAAAGTATTCTCAAGCTTTTTAATTCACAATAAAACGTATATCAGGAATAATAAACTAGAATTTGATTCACAGCATTTTTTAGACTACAACACTAACGGCGATCCCCCAGGGTAGGCGCGTCCTAAAGGACGACACGCAGTTAGTGCTAGTGCTTTAGGAGTCCTTTAGGGGAGCCTAATCGCCTTCAATGTCTTGAATCGCTTTTTCCCAATACCAAGCTTCGGATTCTTCTGGATATCGTTGCCTTAGTCTTTCTACCAGGCTTTGGGCAATCTTCCAGTTGCCAACCAAAACATAAAGTCGCTGCTGAATGGCATTTTGAGGAGCTGAAATTCTTGGGATACGGGGAATTTCTGGCGGTGGTATTGATTGATAAACATCTTCTAATTGTAACTCTAGGCAACGTCGTTCCAGTTTGGTGGAGGCAATCATGTTCCCTTGGGTGCGGAAACATTTGACCGCTTGCTGCAAATCTTTTCTGGCTTGGTTTAGCTCTCCTAGTTTGAGACTAATCTGTCCCCGAAATTCATAGGCTTCCCCATCATAAGGATCTAATTGCAGCAACCAGTTACAGTCATGGAATGCTTCACCTAAATTACCTTGATTAATTTTTTGCTCTATTTGCTGGAGAAAAGCTTGGTTAGTAACACCTCCCTGGTGGGCAATTTTTTGCTGTTCGATCTGACGAATGCGAGCTATGGAGTGGCGGCAGCTTTCTTTGTCTTGGCGTGCGAGATAAATTTTTCCTGCCTGTTTGAGATAATTGATCGCCTGGTCATATTCTTTAAATCTTAGGCAAACATTAGCTCGTAACTCGTAAGCCTGGGAGCAATTAGGATCAAGGGTCAAGATAATCTGGAGATCAATCAGACAGCTTTGCGGGTTATCTAGAGCTAAAAAAGCGGTGGCTCGATGCAAATAGACTTTTACCTGTTGCGGATCGAGATTGAGACTTTGGTTATAATCAGCGATCGCCTCTTCTAGTTTGCCCAATTCATCATAGACTAATCCTCTTTGATAGTAGGCTTCGGCAACTTCCAGTTGAGTAGCGATCGCTTGAGTCAAAGTGGCGATCGCCGTTGGATAATCTCCTTGTTGTGCTTGGGCAATCCCTTGCTGTAAAAAATCTGCCACTAAACCTCTGCTCCTTTTCTTTCAATCACTTATGAACCAAAAACTTCTCCCTCTATACCTTTCCACCATTCTCCCAGTTTTAATAGATCTTCGTGAATATCTGCCAACTCGGTCATATATTCCTGGGCTGAAATCTGCTCTTTTCGCTCTTGTAATTTACTTAATCTAAGCTGCACCAGTAACCAAGGTTTAGAAATTCCATCGGTAGCTTCGATATATTGGGCTAATTCCTTACTGTTCATTATTTGTCTTTAAAGTCTATTTAATGATGCCTAATCTCTTTAAGATAGCTAATCATGAATTTTGCCATCAGGCATAGTGGCACCAGTTAATACTGTTTGCTCTAGATTGACTCCTGTTAAGTCAGCATCCATGAGGTTTGCCCCTTGCAGAAAAGTATTCTCCAAATTTGCCCCTGTTAAATTTGCCCCTGTCAAGTCTGCATCGATGAGGTTGGCGAACCTGAGATCGGCTGAGATAAGCTTAGCTTGGCTAAGGTTTGCTTCCCGTAAAAATGCTCTTTTTAAAATTGCCTCCTGTAAATTGGAATTTTGCAGTTGAGCTTTACCACCAGAAACTTTGTATAGTAATGCGGAGCTTAAGGTTGCGGACTTGAAGTTAGCTTGAGTTAATATCGCTTCGCTTAAATTACTCTGATTTAATAAAGCGAGATAGAAGTTGGCATTTGTCAGTTTTGTACCTGAAAAGTCAATTCCTGTTAGTATTGCTTGACTGAAGACTATGTGACTCAAATCAATGTTTTTTAAGGTTATTCCCACCAGACTAACCCCAGGAAAATCTTTTGTTCCAGCTTGATATTGTTTTACTAGCTCTGCTGCATTCATACCTTTGATTAATGATTAGGCTTTCATCGCTATGATTTATCCGTCATTTCTTAACGTATCTTAATAAAGCTATCAATTTTTTTGAGCATAAATACTCAGATTAAGGATGAATTAAGATTCAAACCAAGGAAAATCGTCAGCACCTTAAACAAATCGTAAATACAGAACCAAAAAGATTTAAACAATATTAAGATTTGAAGAGGTCAAACAATCTTAAACAGGAAAAGTTTTTTGCCTGACTTTAATTTTGAGAAAGTAAAATCTGCTGGATCAGAACAAGATGAGAGCTATGCAAATTTAGGAGAGTCCTCTTTGGTCACAGAAAGAGAAAACCTAGTAGCAGCGATCGCCTTGAGAATTCGGCAATCTCTCGATTTAGAACTAATTCTCCAGCAAACCGTGGCTGAGGTGAGACAGTTTCTCAGGGCAGATCGAGTGTTGATTTACCGTTTTGAACCAGACTTTAGCGGTGTGATTGTCGTAGAATCCCTTGCGGAGTCTACTCAAAGCGTATTTGGTTATAAGCTTCACGATCCTTGCTTTGCGGATCAACATCTCGAAAGATATAAACAAGGTACAGTCCATGTGATCGATGATGTGGAAGAAGCGAACCTTGTTACTTGTTATCACGATGTACTGAAAAGGTTTGGAGTCAAAGCAAATCTAGTTGTCCCAATAGTTGCCAATGATCAACTTTGGGGGCTATTAATTACCCACCATTGCCATGCTCCTCGTCCGTGGCAAGCATCAGAAGTGGAGCTACTGAGACAATTGGCAACCCAAGTCGGAATTGCGGTACAGCAAGCAGAACTATACGATCGCGTGCAAAGCCTGAATGTTTATTTAGAGCAAAAAGTAAATCAACGTACTGTCAAACTGGAACGATCAGTTAAGTTTGCCACCTTGACCCACAAGGTTACGAAAAAAATGCGAGACAGCTTAGATGAGCTACAGATCTTGCAAACTGTCACCCAAGAAATTGGAGAAGTCTTAAAAATAGACCGCTGTAAAATTGAACTTTACAACAGCGATCGCACTCAAGCAGAAGTAGCCTATGAATATACTAATGCTGACCCCAACTGCCAGGGTAGAACCCGAATCGTGGCTGACTTCCCTGAACTCGATTCCCAGCTTTTACAAAGGCAATCTCTGCAATTTGTCGAATTTGTTCCAGAACTAAACCCCCAACTCAATCCTCAACTCGATTCTCTCAATGAAACCCAAGCTACCAGGCTCGTATGTCCGATCTGTGACGATCAGGGGATTTTCGGCAATTTATGGCTGTTGCGACCCAAGGAAGCATATTTTGAAGTGGACGAAATTATCTTGGTGGAACAGGTAGCCAATCAATGTGCGATCGCCATTAGACAGGCAAGACTTTATCAACATTCCCAAATCCAGGTTCAAGAACTGGCTCGCTTAAACCTACTGAAGGACGATTTCCTCAAAACGGTTTCCCATGAATTGCGAACTCCCATGAGTAGTATTCAGCTAGCCTCAGAAACCCTGGAAATCTTAATCAAAAAAGAAATGGGTAGCCAGAGATCCGCTACTTTTTCTAAAGTGCTGAATATTTTTCATGCAGCTTGCGATCGCCAAAATCAACTAGTGAACGATTTACTGACCCTCTGTTACATCGATGCCAAAAAAGAAATGATGACGATGGAGTGGATCGATTTATCAGTTTGCCTGCCACAAATTATCGAGCCATTCACGGAAAGAATTGAGCAACAACAACAGACTTTGACAATTGATTTATCCCCCACCCTACCCCTGTTTAAATCCGATCTCTCTAGCATCAAGCGAATTTTAACCGAGCTACTCAACAACGCCTGTAAATATACTCCTCCAGGGGAAAACATTGGCATTACCGCCTCCGCCATAGATCAGCAGATTCAGTTGAAGATTCATAATACAGGCATCGAAATACCCTCAGAGGAGCAGCAGCGAGTGTTTGACAAATTCTATCGGATTCCTAACCATGATCCTTGGCAGTATGGAGGAACAGGTATTGGACTTGCTCTGGTTAAAAATTTGATGGAGTTATTGGGAGGCAATATTTATTTAACTAGTCAATCCCAAAAAACTATATTTACCCTCGATTTTCCCCGTGAAGGGAATTAGGGAAAGTAAGTAGATTTATGATCTCAGTATCCCTAATTTTCCAGGCTAACAGCCTATCAAACCAAATTAATTTCCTCCATCGAAGCCCCTGCTTGAACCGAAACGCGATCGCTATC
>JBEANW010000245.1:0-5843 GCA_041165225.1 Cyanobacteriota bacterium
GATCGCCAACTTTCGTCCCTGTACCATGCGCCTCCACGTAATCTACCTCAGCAGGATCGATCCCTACTTTTTGATACGCCTCTCGTAAGACTGCTTCTTGAGCTTGAGGATTGGGTGCTGCCAAACCGTTACTTAACCCATCCTGATTGACAGCACTACTGAGAATTACCCCATAAATATCATCCCCATCCGCTTCAGCTTGGGATAAAGGTTTTAATAGTACCAATCCTGCTCCCTCTCCTCGAACATAGCCATCGGCATCAGCATCAAAGCTCTTGCAACGTCCATCACTAGACATAAATCCGCCTTTGCTGAAACCCACCATAATTGTTGGCAACAGCAGCATATTTACGCCCCCTGCTAAAGCTAGTTCCGACTCCCCAGTCCAAATACTTTGACAAGCCAAATGAACCGCTACCAAAGAGGAAGAACAGGCGGTATCAACTGCTAAACTAGGCCCCTTAAAGTCAAAGCTATAGGAAATGCGATTAGCAGCAATACAGTTCCCCGTCCCTGTCGTAGCGTAGGGTTCACTCACGGGCTGCTGCCACAGCATAATCGAATAATCATGGGTGCCAATGCCGATAAATACCCCAGTCTTACTTCCCTTAAGATCTTCAGGAATTTGACCTGCGTCTTCGAGAGTTTCCCAGGCAACTTCTAACAACAGCCGTTGTTGTGGATCCATGGTTACTGCTTCCTTGGGGGCAATGCCAAAAAATTGCGGATCGAAATTCTCGATATCATCCAGGAAACCACCCCAGCGAGTATTCGCTTTCCCAGGTTGACTTTGATCCGCATCGTAATAGACATTAACATCCCACCTAGATTTAGGGACTTCAACTATCCCCGATTTGCCATCTCTGATCATCGACCAGAAAGCCTGGGGATTCTCGGCACCTGGAAAACGACAGCCGATACCAATAATTGCGATGGGTTCTAGTTGCATGGTAGACAGTAGTGCGATCGGAAACTAATTAACTGTCGTGTAGATTAGCATATCTCTCAGTTGTTGTAGACTTCATTTAACTAACTTAAAACTCGCCTTAGAGCTTACGGGTTTTTGAGCAACTGCTGAACCCGTAAAACTTACAGCTTATAGCTAGGACGAAGTCTTTATTAACTGCTTAATTAATTGGGGTATCTAAGTACTCCGATCTACTCATCTTCGACTCTCTCTACTGTGTCGAATGAGCCTAATTGTTTCAAAGCTCCCGCCCTGAATGAATCATGATTATCCTGATGTCGTTAACAATAGCCCTATATCAACGTTTTGACTAGATGAGAATTGCTGGTATTTGGTAGTCGCACTGGCACTTTTGTTTGCTATATGCAAAGCTAGTACTTCAGTGAATCCTTTAGGGCGAACTCTAAATCAATCGTCTAAAATATCCAATACTGCTTTAGAAGTCAACTTGTTTTTAAACCAAATTAATCGATTGGGTAAATCAGTAAATTTCACTCCTGCTTTATCTAAATTGAGTCTTTCGGAAACAGCCAGAATCAGATTATCCGTATCGCCATTCCGTACCTGATAAAATTTCTTTTGTAAATATTCTGGTCGCCAATAACCGACAATTTCCAGTAAATATTCTCTACCATCTGGATGGACTAAACGAAAGTCGGGAATCATCACGCTACCAGGCAGGGGAATCAGATCAACTTCTCTTTCTAAACGCCATTCGGTCTTAGCTTTTGCCCAGCTTTTGGCAAAGGAAGCCTCTAACATACTGTCATAGGGTTTGCCTGGGGGATAATGAGAAACCAGCTCACAGCGATCGCTAGTTAAAACAAACTTTCCTGTTTTGGTATTACCTGAATATTGATCGCGGTTTTGCAGCTTTGCCTGGAGACTCCACTTGGTAACATGAAGTAGAGCAGGGATCATCTTCGCTAAGGCTAGTCCATAGCGGGTGCTGGCTTTGAATAAACTAGCAGGGCCATCCATCGTCAAGGTGAAACCAGTATCGGCATCGCCCTCGATATATGCCATCAGTTGAAACAGCTTAATGTAGCGAAATAAGAGCTTATATTCCCCTGGATCGTTGCGATGAGCATTGATCACCACGCTGCTAGCACGATAGAAAACTCCCTGTACCTGGGACAGGTTGTAGCGGTGGAGTAAAGATTCAGGGACTGGAGCTTCAAACTGAGTTAGAATGCGATTTTCCAGCAAGTCTGCATATAATCCCGCCTCAATTTCCTGACGAGCTACAGAACGCTGCAATTCCGACCCCAATGAGTGAGCAATAGCATCTAAAGTATCACTCCGACGTTCTGGTAAGGCTACAGTCTTGGCAGCCTCTGCAAAGACCCTTTGTCTTAGGGTTAGAGGTTCCAGGGGACTGATAATTTCAAAAGTAGAAAAAGTATTGTGCAGTATATGAGCTAAACCTCTTTTGAGTCGATAGTCTGGACTGTCTCCTTCTAACTCTAATAATCTTCTGTCTAATTCTCCTTGGGTTTGACCAAGACAGTTCTGAAAACAATCAATAATTTCCGTGGCGATCGCTAAATTACGGTTATCGATTCCTAACTTCTTAGGTATTATTGTTTCCCCATTGCGCTTATATATAAGTAGGTCGCTTTTTAGCATCAAATTAGCATCAAAAAATTTTAGTTAACCGTTAACCTTGAGCAAGGGTATCAGTAATGTATCAGACCTTAGAATGTCGTCCAGATAGCTATCGAGAATGGTATCAAAAAGGCAATCAGCTCCGCGCAGCAGGCTACTACCATGAAGCCTTGACTAGCTACGAAAGGGCTTTAAGCTATCAACCTAATGACTATTGGTCATGGTATCGCAAAGGAGTCGTCCTCGAAGCTTTGGGTCATTACCCCGAAGCAATTGATAGTTTTACTCACGCCTCAGCAATTGAGCCAAATAACTATTGGTCATGGTACGAACAGGGCTGTATTCATTCTACCGAGTTTGGTCAATATGAAGAAGCGATCGCCTGTTTTAACCAGGCACTTAAACTGCGTCCTCAAGATTATTGGGCAACTTATCGCTTGGGAGAGTCCTATCGTCACCTAGAACAGTATCAGCAAGCTGTAGATTACTGTAATCAGGCTTTAACACTACGTCCAGATGATTTTTGGGCTTATTATCGTCGTGGGGAAGCGCTACAATATTCGGGTCAGGCAGAGGAAGCATTACAAAGCTATCAACAGGCTTGTGATCTTGAACCAGAGGATCATTGGACATGGTATCAGCAAGCTTGTTGTTATGGTGCATTAAATCGTCGCAATTGGGCAATTATCTGTTTAGAAAAAGCGATCGATCTCTACCCCACAAAATATCTACGATTAGCAGTCAATGAAGCTATCTGGTTAGATTTTCGTTGCCAACCAGGTTTTCAATTATTGATTACTAATAAGAGTCATCGGCATGGAGTTGTACAACCTATCCAATGAGTCATTAGGTTAAATTAACTGTTTAGAATTGCTGGGGTAAAAAATTAAAAAATCGATAATTGACTTGGCGATCGTTGGGATGGTATTATTTTTCTATAATGGAAGTGTTGACTTTTAGCACTAAGTCTAAAAGTTCCAATTATGAAAATCCTAAACTCAATTTAACCACGAAAAGCGATCGCCAGTCAACAATTATTTTTTGGTACAAAACTAGTACGAGCAAGCGGACTGGTTCCGAGTTTCTAGCTAGTTGATTTCCTTGCATAGCGATAAGTGTTGTTGCAATATAAAAGTAGTGCGAGGCATATCCCACTCTACAGATCGATGCCTGCACCAATCAGTTATGCAAAGCGCTGTATTTTGTGTAGCTAATCTTAAGTGTTAGTGTTGTTGTAATATACGAGCTAGAGGCTAGAGGCTAAAAGCTAGAAGCTAATGATAACTGAGACAATCAACCAAGTAATTATTAATTCACCGTTAGATATGCACCTCCATTTTCGAGAAGGGGCAATGGCACAAACGGTAATTCCTCAGACTTCCTATGGTTTTGCAGGAGGGGTGATTATGCCGAATTTAGTGCCAGCGGTGGATAATTTACCGCGATTAACGGCATATCTACAAGAGATTAAGCAAAACCTTGGTCAAGATGTTTTTGAGCCTTATATGACGGTATTTTTTAAAAATTATACCTATCAAGAGCTAGAACAGTTAAAGCCACATATTATAGGAGTCAAGCTTTATCCTGCGGGGGTAACTACTAATAGCGAGCAAGGAGTTGCTGCTTTAAATAAAGCCGAAAAGACCATTAAGTATCTTGAGGAGTTAGAAATTCCCTTATTGGTACATGGGGAAACTCAGGGCTTTGTGCTAGATCGAGAGAAGCTATTTTTACCAATTTTTGAACATCTGGCACAGAAGTTTCCGAACCTAAAAATTATCATGGAGCATATCACCACCGCTGAGGCAGTATCTTTATTGGATCAATATGAGCATATTTACGCCACCGTAACCCTACATCATCTAATTATTACTCTCGATGATTTAGCAGGGGGTTTGCTCCGACCACATTTATTCTGTAAACCGATCGCCAAACGCCCAGAAGATCGTGCAGCCCTACTGGATGCTGCCCTGAAGGCTCATCCTAAATTGATGTTTGGTAGTGATTCTGCTCCTCATCCCGTTGACAAAAAAGAGGCTTGTGGTTGCGCTGCGGGGATCTTTACTGCACCGATCGCTTTACAGGCTTTAGTCGAATTATTTGAGCGCCATCAGGCGATCGCCAATTTACAAGCTTTTGTTTCTGATAATGCTCAACGGATCTATGGTATCCAACCACCTCCCAAATCCGTAACTTTAACTGCCACACCCTTCAAAGTACCTTCGATGTATGGCACTGTCATCCCCATGTTTGCCAACCAAATAATATCCTGGTCAATTACTCAAGTTAGTTAATTGCAATTTATAAATCTTTTACAATTAAAGATTTAAAATTAAGTATAGAAATGCCGACTAGCAGCATGTGCCTTCGTAGATGAAGTAGATTATGGAAGAACTATTGGAATTAAAAGATTGTTTGCTAAATCATCAATACGAACGAGCGATCAATATAGTTGAAGAACTAGAACAGATGGGCAGGCAAGACAAAATTAATAATTTAGAGTCCTTTCTGGTGATTTTGCTGATTCATCTAATCAAGATTCAAGTCGAAAAAAGAGTAACTCGAAGTTGGCGTAGTTCAATTTTAAATAGTTTGCGCGAAATTCAGAAACGTAACAAGTTGGGTAAAAAATCTCACTACATCAAGCAAAATGAATGGCTTGAGCATATCGCCGATGTCTATCCAGATGCTATTTTCAGAACTGCTGACGAAGCTTTTGGAGGCATAGAAATCCCAGAACTTAAATCTTTAGTTGATATCAGCGCGTTGCAAAATATTACTCTAGAATTGCTTGATTTTACCTACACATTGGACGGAGATAGTATGGTTAAAGTGGTTTGCGATCGCTTTCCCATCGGTCGATTGTCATGACAAACCAGAGAGCATAAATTTGCTACTTACCTTTGATCGAAAATCAAAGCGATCGCTTTTTAAATAAATTCAACTTTGCCTAACATCTCAGATGGCTCTAATAATTCCCAAATCAAAATCAAACCTTTGATTATTTCTCCAGTGGACTTACTACCTTGATAGCTGTAAACAATTCCACAATGGTTTGAATTGGTCTGATTCAATCTCAAAAAATCTGTATCTTGAGTAAAAATAACCCTATTTTGAGATACGGCAAATTCTAACTGGATTTGATCTGATACGCCAATTAAAGATTGTTCTGGAGTGGTAGTTACATCTATTCCTCTCTGTCTCAATCCCTGGGCAACAGCATTTCTTACATTTTCATCCAGGTGAAATATAATCTTTTCAGCCATCA
>JBEANW010000246.1:0-5812 GCA_041165225.1 Cyanobacteriota bacterium
GCTCTAGTTCAGTTCGACGGGGAGCATAAACATACATCGTTCTAATCCCACCAGCGTTAATCACCAACAGACGATGACGACTTTCAAAGATATTTTGGGGATGGGTAAAATAATGCTCCTGGCGATATCGCCAAGAAAGTTGATTACGAAACCGGGCTAGTTCGCGATCGCTACGGTATTGGGCTTGATAGAGCTGATATTTAAAAACTTCCAAGTCAGAAAAATTATTCAGGATTAGCTGCATCACTCCATTCGCCAGATGAATAATCAGGTTGTGGAGGAGAAATTCAATTCTGGCGATCGCTTCTGGATCATCTGAGGGATAGACAACATTGTCGATGACTAAACCAGGTTTACCCAAAAGATAGTTAAACAGTTCAGGTATTCCATAGAGATCGTTAAAAATATTCTGCTGAACTACGGCAAATTCTTGTTCGCTAATTACGTTTAGCCGCTGCTGTTCCGCTTCATTGAGCTGCCCGTACTGCGCTGTAAAAAAATAGCCTGTAGACCATTGCCAAAGCTCTCGTAGATAATCAAGATAATTCCGATCTAAAGTATTGGCGATGGGAATTTGAGCAATAGTTTCGCTCAGACGTTTCAGGATCAAATGACATAAACTTTTGGCGATCGCTCCCTGAAGTAGATCAATTTCTAGAGAAATTTTGGTGCGATTATTTAAGCCGATTTGAATATCTGTAACTACCCGTTCAAAAATAGCTTTGTTAGCAGAATCAGCAAATTCTGGGAGGGGTGCTAGCTCAGTGGAGGGCAGGGGGACGATTTCCCTAGAATTTTCTCGAGAACTAGACTCAAGGTTAGGATTATCTTCTCGGAAGCTGATTTCTTCTGCCACTAAACGACCAGATAACCACCGTACAGACTGCAATTCTCGCTTGCGTCCCACCAAAAATACTCGTTCCCAATCAGATAGATTCGGGTTGGTTAATTGCGCTTCTATTGCTCCCAGAGACTGTTCTAGTTCGATTCTCCCCGATTTACTAAGCTTCGCCAAAGCCTGTTGCCAAAGTTTCGGTTGGGCATCCTGAGTTGACCAATAGCTATTACCATAGGCGACGGCGTGCAAACCCTCGATCACAGTATTAATACTCGCACCGCGATCGCAATTACCTTTAACCCCCCAAGACTTAAGCTTGGCGATCTGTTTAGTCGTAAAGTTGGGAGTCAATAAAAATAGTGGTAGCTGGGGATATAACTGCCTTAATTGCTGAGTCAATTCCAAACTGGCAATCTCAGACGCTGCACCATAACCAATCCCCATCAGCAGAATATTCAGCACTATTCCTTGAGTCAGCTCTCGCAGAGTATCCTCACTCAGGTTGCCCTCCCCCACAATTTCAAAATCAGCATATTGGGCGATCGCCGTGCGTAACCCTAAGCGAAAGATAGAATCGTGATCGACAATAAATAGTTTGATCTTAGCTTGGGTCATTTCTAACCAATGGCGAATTTAAGCATATAACTTAGTGATAACAATCAAAATTTTGAGCAGGAAAAACTACGAACTACGAACAGTTTAGTATTATGTCTAATCGGTGTCACATCCCAAGACGGTATAATGTTTTTTTGACTCACTGAGATTATTGTGTCGGAATCATTAAGCGATCGCTATTTTGCCCTAATTGACCAGATTGTTGAGCTTACTCTCCAAGGAAAAATAAGTTCCGTGGAGCGAGTTTACGGCATACTTGTGGAGCAAGTGGAGACTGGCACGGGGGAAATTTTGGAGCGTTGTTTGAGTCAACGCATCGATTCGGCTGAGGCTCAGTTGGCAACTAAGCTGAAGGCAGCCAGGGTACTTAGAGCTTTACAAACGATTGAAAAGCAGTGGTTGCGCTGGCAGGAAGAGAACCTAGTAGCAGCAGAAATCTCAGAAACTGCCCAGATGATCATTGCTGGCGATCCTGAAGACTATTTCCTCCGCACCGTGGATGTGCTTGATCCTAATCAGGAAAATCCTTTAAGTATCGATGAATTAAATCAACTGGCAGAAAATCTGCAAGCTGCCGCTAAAACCCAAGGAGATGCACTCTTAGCTCAAGATTGGCAACAGTTAGCTACAGGCATTACCGCAGGTTTGGAGTCTTTTACGATCCTGGAAGGGGACTTGGTAAGTTGGATGTATGGTTCAGGGAGCAATTTCTCTGGCTTTGGTGCCGAAAAACCTAATCCCTGGAGAATTTGGGGACAAAAAGTAACTAGTCCTCTCCCCAAACAATTATTTCAAACCCTCGCTCAACAACAGTCGGCGATCGCTTTTGCCAGAGTGGCGAATAATCTAGAATTGAGAGCCTGGGTTGAATTGGCGATTTTGCTGCAATATCTCCAACGGGGTTTAGTCACCTGGTACGATCAACAGCCCTATAATTCTAAGTTCGGGAAAGAACTATCCTATAGCACCCTGCTAACTTTTGCTTCAATTTGGTGTGAACTCTGGCAAGTATTTGTAGTGAGTCGCCCAGCCCTAGCGGATGGGTGTTTTCTGGTGATGCTGCAAATCTTACGCACCTTTGCTCAACGTCCAGATTTTCCCCTTTATAGCGGTGTCTTTGCCTCCTTTTCTGGGGATTATCTCCAGGATACTCTCGATTATTTTGATGAACCTTTAAAAGAGGTGGAGGGAACGGAAGATAAAGCCCGTATCCTCACTTTGCTGGGCTATTCCCAGCGGACAGCAGGAGATTATGAGAAAGCGATCGCCTTCCATGAAGAAGCCCTGGAAATTGCGATCGCTGCTGATGATTATGCTTGTGAAGTTGCTAATCTCAATCACCTGAGTCGCACCCATGTAAATCTTAAAAACTACAGCGAAGCCATTAATTACAGCCAAAGAGCCTTAATTGCTGCCCGCCAAGTGGGAGACAAATTAGGAGAGGCGAATGCCTCGGTGAATTTAGGTTACGCCAAAGTATTTGCTGCCCGACAACTTGATAGCATGGCACCCGAAGACTACAGTGAAGCGGTGCGCTATCTGGAACAGGGGGTAGAACTAGCCCAAAAACAAGGGGATTCCCAGAGTCAAGCCTTTGGTAACACTAGTTTGGGTATTGCCTATGTGGTTTTAGAACAGCCCACTTCAGCGATCGCCTCTTTAACTAAAGGCGCAGAATTAGCCCAGTATGCCCGTGATGTCTATCTGCAAGGATTAAGCTTTTCCTACCTGGCAGAAGCCTATTACAGCATCGAAGATCGCGGGGCAGCTATTACCTATGGCGGTTTGGGGATGTATCTCCTCCATCAAATTAATTCGGTAGAATGGCGACAGGTGGCGGGTTTGCTCTCCATCCTCCAAGGACAAATTGGACAGTCAGAATTTAGCAATATCTTGGGACAACAGCGATCGCAAATCATCAGCTTAATTGGCGTAGACGGCTATGATTATCTACCCAAACTCCTGGAAGAATATAAACAAAACTAACTCTGACAAACCAAATTCCCGTAGGGCGGCATTCCTGTAGATTACCAACTTTGACAATTCAAAGCAAAATAATGCCCACTATGACAGTTGTTACAAGATTAATGGTTGTGTTGCAAAAAGAAGGAATAAAAGGGAAAAGTCAAAATATTTAATTCGGAATTTATTTCAGACTAACATGGAGTCATAAGTTTCATATTTTTTTCTATTTTCTTACCGTTATGAGAGTCGGTCTACAGTCTTATCTTAGTGACACCAATATTGATGCTCAGATAAATAACAGTCAGCGTCAACTTTCTTTGGCGATTTCTGCCATTCCTGATGACCAGACAACAGAACTACCCTTAAATCTCTGTTTAGTTTTAGACCGCAGTGGTTCGATGTCAGAAAGACCATTAGAAATGGTGAAAGAAGCTGCGATTAGCATTATCGAAAAACTTAAACCAGAGGATCGCGTGAGCGTAGTGGCATTTGACCATCAAGCCAAAGTCATTGTGCCAAACCAGGCAGCGGTCAATGTTGAGTCAATTAAACAGAAAATCCGCTTGATGGTTGCTGATGGCGGAACTGCAATTGATGAAGGATTGCGTTTGGGACTCAAAGAAGTCGCAGCCCACAATTTGCATTGTGTATCCCGCATTTTTTTATTAACCGATGGTGAAAATGAACACGGTGATAATAGTCGCTGTCTGAAGCTGGCGGAATTATCCGCAGAATATAACGTCACCATTGATGCTTTCGGTTTTGGTGAGCATTGGAACCAAGATGTTTTAGAACAGATTGCCGATTCAGCTCAAGGAACTCTAGCTTATATTGAACAGCCGAGTAATGCAGCCAGCGAGTTTGAACGTCTCTTTACCCGCGCTCAGTCTGTCGGCTTAACCAATAGCTCCTTGACAGTGGAGTTGATGCCTAAAGTTCGGCTGGCCGAATTAAAGCCAGTGGCACAGGTGGCTCCCGAAACCATTGAATTACCAATCCAGGTGGAAGGTAATTACTTTACGGTTCGTCTGGGAGATTTGATGATTGATCGCCCTAGGGTAATTCTGATTAATCTTTATATCAATCAGTTACTACCAGGTACTCATAAAATTGCCGCAGTTCAGTTAAAGTACGATGACCCTGGCAGTAATCAAGAAAACCTTCACTCCGATGTTTTAGTGATCGAATTAGAATCTCTAAATCTATATCGAGCTAAACCCAGCGACGAAGTACAAAATCATATTCTGACTTTAGCTAAATATCGTCAAACCCAAATCGCCGAAGCCAAACTACAAGATGGCGATCGCGCTGGAGCGGCTACTATGTTACAAACCGCTGCCAAAACTGCTCTACAACTTGGAGACAAAACAGGGGCAACGGTGCTACAAACCAACGCAACTCGACTCCAAATTGGCAAGGATTTATCCCAAGGCGATCGCAAAATGACGCGATTAGCCTCTAAAACCATCTTAAAAGAGCAATAGAGCAGTTTCAGCACCCCTATAGCCAGCTTAAATCTATCCACCAACTAGTGACATTAATAAAATTACAGCTACACTGCTAAAAACAAGAAGTAAAGCAAAGGTAACCGATTGACCCAAATCTGAAGAAGTTTTCATGATGTTAATTTTTCTGAATGTTTTTATCGTATCGATTAGTAGAGACTTTGATTAGAAACTTTAAAAATCCAGTAACAATAATTGGGGATCAAGTGAAAATTGTGATGAATAGCCTCTAATTCGATTTTGTATCTATAGCAAGAATCATATCTGATCATTAATAAAAACAACTCATAATTGCAACTTTTGTTAATGTAACTTCGTCAAACTAAATACTCAACCAATTACCTAGCTAGTTAAATTCTATGAATCAGGTCAAAGCCAGTGATTCACTGGCTACTCAAGGGCATATTTTGTCAAGGTTGAGTTTTGGTGCAACTTCATCAGTGATAGAGCAAGTGAATCAGACTGGGATTGAAGCTTATATTCAGTCTCAGCTTAAGCCTCAATCTATGAAGGAATCCCCCGTACTAGAAAACTACTTAGCCAAGCTTGGTTCAATTAATCGCGAACCAATTAAACTGCATGCATACGAATTGGCTCTCCGCGAAAAGCTACGAAACTCAAAACTATCAAGTAAACAACAGGAAGCAATCCAGCAAGACGTTAAAAAATTAAACGTTAGAACGATCAATGAAGCTGCGGATGCTCGACTGGCTAGGGGAATTTATGCTAATCGCCAGCTACAGGAAGTGATGGTTGATTTCTGGATGAATCACTTTAATGTTCATGTTCAGAAATCAGCAGTTAAGTTCTGGTTGCACGATTACGAAAATCAAATTAGAAACCACTCTCTGGGGAACTTTGATGATTTGTTAATGGCGACGGCAAAACA
>JBEANW010000247.1:0-3966 GCA_041165225.1 Cyanobacteriota bacterium
CTCGCCATATTACCCAACATTACTTGGTCGATTTTCATGTAGATCGTAATCATCACCCCCGACAAAATCAGTGGCCAAGAGTCGCGAAGCATTTCTTTTGCTCTCACTAAATTAAATTTCCAATTAAAGCGCCAATTAAATGAATTACTTCGGCTAGATCGCCAGTAGATTACCGCATTACCGATAGTTTGCAGAACTTCTTCGGCTAATAATAACCAGACAAAAGCGATTAAAGAAAATCCCCCGTAGATTAAGCCTATTTTCATCGCCGAGCTAATGAGCAACCGTAAGCTACCAATGATCGCCATCGGTTTTGCCAGCACTTGGGCGCGGAACCAGAACTCAATTACCTCGCTAGATCTGAAGATTAGTGCCAGGGCAATGAGCTTGGTCATCCAATGTATCTGAGGGTCTGGACTCAGGGTGGGCAGCACTGCCACAATTAACGCCAAAGTGACCAGAGAACCAGCTAATTTAAGAATTAAAGCCGTACCTAAGATCTCTGGGGTAGCTTCTTCCTCCTGGACTAAATTGCGTAAGACGATCGCATCTAAGCCTAATTTGGCGATCGCTTCCAGCATCCCCACCACACTGAGGCAATAGCTAAACTTGCCAAAATTATCTGAACCCAGATATCTGATGACATAGATGCCCACGGTAAGATTAACCACCATACTCAACAACTTTTCCACGGATAACCAGCCCACACTGCTAATGATCTGGCGTAAACCTGGACTAAATTTGCGGCTAATTCTGACCCATCTATTCATATGTTGAGCATCGACTTTTTTGCTTGGACTAGTTTAGACCCTCGCTATCCTATCTCTCACCTGCAAAATTTGGGATTGTAAACCCGCTAAGTCTAAATAATTGCCGTTAAAATCTCCTTGAATCACTCGACAAGGTTGTTCTGGTTCTCCCAGATCGCTTACCACCAAAGCTGCCTGGCTAAAGTCTTGCTGCTCGGTATAGTTGTTGACGGTGACGACGGTAGTCAACCCAGCGGCGATCGCTGATGCTAGTCCATTATCGGAATCTTCCAAGACCATGATCCTGGCAGGATCTAACTCTAGACGCTTGATGACATAATGATAAATATCGGGAGCGGGTTTTTTTGCAGGGACAATATCTCCCGCAGCAATGACGGCAAACCAGTCCAGATCGAAGTATTTCTCTAGCAGGGCGACGACATTGGGAAAAGAAGTTGTGGTAGCGATCGCCAAAGTAACGCCTGCGGTTCTAGCTTCTTCAATTAGTCTCTTGGCTCCTGGACGCAAACCAATGGCTCCGCTATCGAGTAATTCCAAGTAATACTTGGTTTTTAGCTGATGAAGCTGGGCAACAAAATCATCTAGATTCCCATCGGGTTTAAATTCTGGGAGATATTGCCTCAAAAAGTACTTGATGCGTTCCTTGCCCCCAGAAACCGCCAGTAGTTCACCATAGAAATCGACTGACCAATGCCAATCTAATCCTGCTGCTTGAAACCCTCGATTAAAGGCAACTCGATGTCCATCCCGCTCTGTATTTGCTAAAGTGCCATCAACATCAAAGATGAGACATTGCAATTGATTGCTCATATTTTAGATAAAAAATTATTCTGGAGATAAGAGAGTCTTTTGCAGACATTCAGCAATTCTTTTGGCTGCTCCTGCTTCTCCCATACGGCGTTTGCCATTAAATATAATCTGCTTTAATAGTGGCTCATCGTCAATCACTCTGGCGATCGCTTTGCCTACATGTCCAGGTTTTTCCACCAGCAAAATGGCGCAACCCAGTAAACGAGCTTGCGCTTCGGCAAAGTTATAGGTGAACTGTGGCCCCTCCCCAGGAAAGATTACCACTGGCTTACCCAACCCCACAAACTGTTCCGTGGCTGTCCCTGCCATAGCGATCGCCACATCTGCTTGCTTAAAGAATTCTCGGTTATGTTCTTGGGTGAGGGTCAGAGAGACCCCGCCGTAAAACGACGGGGCTTCCTCTGACTTCGTCACCCGTTCCCTGCCTTGCAAAGGCAGGGCTTGCGGGCGACCGTTGGTCAAAATACTTTTATTTTGCATCAGCACCACCGTTTTCTCCCCCCTTGAGGTGACTCGCCATCCTTGAGTGACGGCACTAATCGTAAAAGATTTTAAATCTAAAGCGGGGGCGATCGCTGCCTTAAAGTTCAACTGTACTTGAGATAAGGTCTTAATTACCGACCACACCCCCATTAAGATCTGCTGCCAATTTCTAATGGCTTCAGGCATTCTTGAACCTGGTAAGAGCAAAACAGCTAGTTCATCTGCCTTTCTAGGCTTACTTTTGGTGGTCAGATCATCCATCATCGGATTGCCCAGATCGTAAGCCAGAATTCCCCTCTGCTGCAAGATTTCGGTGGTCAAACTATCTCTAGGAAAAACTGCTTGACAGCGATCGCGACTCATTAACCAACGCTCCCACGGAAGATACACTGAAGCAAATTTGCGCTCTAGCCAGGATGTTTGCGGCAACCAGCCAAATTCATCCCGCAAATAGTATTCTGATTTGGCAGTACCGACAAATGCATAGTCCGCCTTGCTCCACCAGGCATAAAGTAAGGGTACAATATCCCCCACAGCTAAAATCTTGCCTCCAGTTTGACCCCAGTTCCGCACCAAGCCGATTTGTTCTAAGGTCAAGGGAATCAGACCACCACGGAGATCTTGCCAGAGAGGATTGCCCCCTTGGTAGATAAAGCCTCCTGAAGGCATTTGCTGCACCCGCCCTGCTAAGGGGATATTGAGCTGGTGATAAGCATACCCTTGTCCCACGATTGGTAGAGCCGTTATTTCTAGTTCTGGAATATCCTGTAGCAGTCGTTCTATAATACGGATGGCGATCAGATCTTCTCCGTGACCATTGCTCAGAACTAGGAGTTTCATTCGATTTTAACCAGGCAATCTGGTTCTACTGTAGACAATTCGATGATATTTTTGATTATCGCGGTTAACTTATTAATTACGCTGCTCAATATTTACATAGCTATTAGAATTTGGCAATTACGCATGATCATTGTCCGCATTGCCAATATTTTGCTTAGTTACGAAGGTTACTTTAGTATCCTGTTACAAGCTGCACCCCAGGTAATTTACCAAGGACAGGATAATGTTTCGCAGATTCGCCAACAATATCAGTTATGGCAACTACAAACTGTCCAGTTTAGGCAGTTGTTTTGGTTATTAAATCAAAGTTACCAAATTTATCGCCGAGTTTAGATGTTGAATGGATCTTAGTTGGATCTTGGCTAGATTTTGGGTCGCATATTTATCACCAGCGACCTTATTTAAAGTTCGGAATTCGGAGTCCGCCCTAAAGGATTAGCTCCGCTTCGCGTCGAGTTCGGGAGAGCTTTTCGACTTGTCACGGCAAATTTCAAGCAGACACCAACCGAGATTCAGCCGTATCTCTAATTAGACTGATTTTTGCTTGTAGATAATCACTTATGGAAGTACGCTCTTGATCTGCCAGGGGTTTTTGAGCGTCTAAACGCTGTAATAATCTTTGAATCATGTCTGATTCACTTCCCTCCAATAACTCCCAGGCATTGGTTGTTTCAATCAGGTTCCAGGTTTGGCGTAATAATGTAATATTCAACTTGCTTCACCTTCAAATAATGGATTTCATTGTCTGCTTCGTCTTAGCTCAGAATTCATCTGTGCTAATAATCTAAATCTTAGTCTAGTTAGATCAAATCTAAAGAAAATATTGAGATATAAAGCAAATATTCATACAAAGCTTAATATATGTCTTTGATTATTTACTTGACTCTAAATTCCTCTGCTAAGATCACTTAATTTCGGGGTGTTGGGTAGCATCGCAAACACCTCCCAAACAGTTGACCTTACTGACTAGTTGATATAAGCGACCGAGACTTTTCTGATTAAAGTAGAAGCTGAGACGGGGTAAATTCAGAGTTTCCAAATCTTGTTGTTCATCAGGGAGAGC
>JBEANW010000248.1:0-2795 GCA_041165225.1 Cyanobacteriota bacterium
GCCCATAAAACAGTGTGGTTGGTCGCACCACAAACATTGCAAGCTTCTGCTTCAATGGGAATACTAGTTTCACATTGACAACAAACTTTATGAGTCAAAGAACCACCGCAACTTTGACAAAATCGATTGGACTCAGGATTTTCAGATTCACACTGGGGGCAGATAAGCATATTGTGTTTTCCCTAAATATGGTTGATTTGCCTACATGGAGCTAGTTTTAAAATTGGTGAACAAAAAATTAAAATAAATTGAGTAGACACAATAAAATGACATCATTAAGATAATGCGACCGTAACTGCAATCTTAGCTCATCGTCTTTTTTTGGCAATATTCTGCTGAAAAATTGAAACTAAATCCCCAACTCCGAACTCCGAATTCCTAACTCCGAACTCCGAACTCCGAAATCTTATTGACTCCCCAAGTGACGAATGCTCCCAAAAACAGAATGCCGATGGCAGGATTAAACACGGGAATCCACAGACGATACCAAAGGTCAAACCCTAAAGGGATATTCAGATAGCGACCAACAACGGCGATCGCAAACCAGATAAAACCCAGTAAAACCAAAAATACATCGGCAACCAGTAATCGATTCAGCCACAGCATAATTTGCTCTTTCATTGTTCTCGTTTATTGCTCAAAGATTAATTGTGTTAATTGATCACTACTACCCCAGTACCACTGGTGCGGGGGCGAGAGTTTGGCTCCAGTTAGTCAGATCCGCCAAAGAGCGATCGCGATATTGACCATATCTTTCTTGTTTACCCTTGACTCTAGTGGCTAGGGGAGGAATGATCCCAAAATTTGGGGGCATCGGCTGGAAATGCTTCGGTGAGGCAGAGCTAATAAACTCGAACAAGGCTCCCATCATAGTAGTGACTGGCATCGTTACGGGCTTCTGTCCCAAAGCCAGCCGAGCAGCATTAGTTCCCGCCAGCCATCCTCCCGCAGCAGCAGCGGTGTAGCCTTCTGTTCCCACCAATTGTCCCGCTGCCAGAATATGGGCTTGATGTTTAAACTGAAGGGTGGGTTCTAACAACTGGGGAGCGTTAATAAAGGTGTTACGATGCATCACCCCCATCCGTACAAATTCTGCCTGCTCTAACCCTGGAATGAGACGAAAAACTCGCTGTTGTTCTCCCCAGCGTAAGTTAGTTTGAAATCCCACCATATTCCATAGTTGTCCCGCTTTATCTTCCTGACGAAGCTGCACTACAGCATAGGGACGCTTTCCTCTATTTTCGGGGTCGCGAAAATCCCCTAGACGAGCATCAAATAAACCTACAGGCTTTAAAGGGCCATAGCGCATTGTTTCTTCCCCTCGTTGCGCTAATTCTTCAATGGGTAAACAGCCCTCAAAAAATTTAGCACTTTCTCGTTCAAAATCTTTTAATTCTGCCTGCTCTGCCTGGCATAATGCTTGTTGAAACTGGAGATACTGCTCCTTATTCAGAGGACAGTTAAGATAAGCAGCCTCTCCTTTGTCGTAGCGGGAAGCCAAAAAAGCTCGCTCTCGGTCGATGGATTCCCCTACAATAATGGGGCTTGCAGCATCAAAAAAGCTCATGTACTCCATCCCTGTAAATTGCTGGAGATTTTGAGCGAGACTGGGACTGGTTAGAGGCCCTGTAGTTAGAACAACAATACTGTCTTGAGGAATCTCGGTAATCTCAGCTCGTTTAAGTTCCACTAAGGGATGACTGGCTAAGGCGCGAGTTAACTCGCCACTAAACACCCCACGGTCTACGGCTAATGCCCCTCCTGCGGGAACAGCATGGCGATCTGCCGTGGCAATTACCTGAGAACCCAAACGACGTAATTCTTCATGGAGTAAACCTGCTGCGCGATCGCTATTTTTAGCTCCAAAAGAGTTACTGCAAACTAACTCTGCCAATTCTTCAGTGTGATGGGCAGGAGAGGTTCTGACAGGGCGCATTTCGTAAAGAGTCACCGCCACCCCTGCTTGAGCAATCTGCCATGCTGCTTCTGTTCCTGCTAGACCACCTCCGATCACGATTACTCTGGGGCTAGAACTAATTTGAGTCATGTCTTTTTATCCATTTATATAGATGGGTCGAAAACCTCGGCTTTTAAGCCGATTCTGAGTAGTTAAGAAACTTTAAATACTTAAATAGCAAGACTACTTTTCAGTAGAATACAACAAGCTGAAAACGACAACCAAGTTTTCCAGCACCTAATTTTAACTTTTGAATACCGCAGGGCTTGCGGGAAGGCATAAGCCTAAAGTCTGCCGAGCGAGCATAAGACCAAAAAACTCCTTGTGGGTAGAGGCAGTTGCGAAACCCCAGCGATGGAAAGAAACAGAAACCTAAGTCGTGAGTCTTGGGAATCCTCGTGCGTTGACCGAAGGGAATGCTAAAGCACTAACTTCGTGTCGTCCTTTAGGACACGCCTTTAGGACACGCCGAGGAGGATGTCAACTAACTATCTTCCAAGATCTGACAATGGCTGTAAATGCTGACCACAGATCTTGGATTATTGGTTGAGTTAATCATACAAAGAAATCTGAATCTTGCTGAAGATACCAAATAATCCTTTAACAAATAATTATAAAGCTGGCGTTACGCAAAACGCCCCTAGACAATTGCTTTTCCCTGTCTCATCCATCCAGGATACTTAATTTTGCACGACTATATTCACGACCACTTATTGACAACTGCCTTGATTATCCAAACGACGAGCATCAGAATTAATGGCAATCAATTCAATCTTACCAAGATCGTTTATTTTCCAGGCTTGAGCTTCTAGAATCTTTGCTGAGGGTTGATCTGCTT
>JBEANW010000249.1:0-6489 GCA_041165225.1 Cyanobacteriota bacterium
CCAGCAGTCCCGACCACTTCTAAGTCAGGCATAGACTTCAGGGAAGCTTTGAGAGACTCTCTGACAGTTCTTTGATCGTCAACTAAAATAATGCGAATCATAAATTATCTATATGTATAAAAGCGCTCAAAACTTAAGCGCTAATTTGCCCAATACATCTGTTTAATACATCTACTCAAGATATTTATTTTTCAAGCTCTAATGAATTAATTCGGTTGTTCAGAACAGATAGATATAATTTCTTGATCCAAATCACTTCTTACACAACAGCATAGTATTTAAAGTTTGCTTTTGCAAAATCGAATCCCCTAAAGCGATGCATTATTATGGACTCAAATCCTGAATTATCAGTAGTTTGATAGCTAGAAAGCAAATACTTTTCTCTTGGAAAATAATAACTAGATTTAGCAAAGTCTTATGGGACTAGCAGATTAATATATCATCGAGCATTAATTTTTTATGTGTTAAAGAATACTTTCACTGATAATTTTAGAGAATTTTTAAACATTTTCAAGAATTGATTCCGCTGAATATTAGAAGTCATAAAATCATCAAAAAAAATCTTGTAAACTTCATCTTATCTGTGCTAACGTTCCAAAGTGTAAGCATCTAATAAGTATAAACCCTTAGTAATTGTCATCTTAGCGACAAAATCTCTGTTTGAGGTTGTCCATTGGCTTTTTATCGATAATGAGAGTCACTTTTAGATGGCGCGCAATTTTAATCTGTCAGATTAATTCGGAAAATTATGAAAGATAAGCCAACTCTGACAATTTTCTATCAATTCAATCCTTGGCGTAGCAGCATTGGTGGTATCCAGACTTTCATTTGCTCTTTCCTAAAATATGCCCCACCAGAATTTGAAGTAAGGCTCGTTGGTACTGGTGATCAGAATGCAACTACGGGGCAGTGGTCTAAGGAAGAATTTGCAGGTCGAGCCGTTAAATTTATGCCCTTGATTCAGGTCGACGATGATGATATCAGGAAATTAATGCCGACGACCTTGAGATATACCGCAGCTTTGTTACAGCATAATTTAGCCTCTGACTTTATGCACTTTAATCGGCTAGAGCCAGCCCTGGCTACTCGTAGCTGGCAAGGAGAAAAAATCCTGTTTGTGCATAACGATATTCAAAAGCAAATGAGTTCCAAGGGAGGGAATAATGCTATTCTCTGGCAAAAATTTCCCCAAATTTATTTTGCACTGGAAAGTTTTTTAATCAAGCAATTTAACCAGATTTACTCTTGTCATACAGAGACAGCAGAGTTTTATCAGCAGAAATATCCTAGTTTAGCTTCCTCCATTAACTATCTCAAAAATACGGTTGATGAAGAGGTTTTTTATCCCTTATATGCAGACAAACAGATGCAAACTCAGCAGTTGGCTCAAGAACTGGGGCTAGCTGCCGATACTCGCTTTATTCTCTTTGCGGGACGTTTGCATCCTCAAAAAGACCCACTGCTACTAGTCAAAGCCTTTGCCAAACTAAGCTTAAATTCCGAGCTTAAACTTCACCTATTGATAGCAGGGGCGGGGGAACTAGAGTCAGAAATTAACCTGGAAATTGCTCAGTTAGGTCTGAAAGACAAGGTGACTATGCTAGGGGCAGTGCCTCAAGCAAAGCTGGCAAGACTCCATAGAATCAGTAGTGTTTTCGTTCTCTCTAGTGTTTATGAAGGGTTGCCCCTGACGGTATTAGAAGCACTTTCTTCGGGGACTCCCGTAGTAACAACTAATTCAGGAGAAACACCAAGATTCCTAAGTGCCGACAGTGGTATTGTTTGCGAGGCAAGAACTCCCGAAGCGATCGCCGATGCCCTGGCACAAATCCTGCATCATCGGGATCAATATCCCTCCTCAGCCTGTGTCCGCACCGCCAAACCCTACAGTGCCAAAACAGTTGTCAGGAACGTGTATCAAGATATGTGGTCGCGCTGGGAGGCACAAAACGCTTCAGCTAAAACGTTAGTGAGTATTTAGATAAGTATTTAGTCAATTGTCAATTACCCAATTATTGGTTGATTACCATGAAAATAGCCGTTATCGGAGTCAAAGGACTGCCCGCCAAGCAAGGTGGGATCGAACACTATTGTCAGGCACTATATCCCAAAATAGTTGAGCAAGGTCATTCTGTAGATTTATATGCCCGTTCTAGTTATATCAACGAATCCTGGTTTTCTGTATATAAATGCCAAGGGGTACGAGTAATTTGCTTGCCTTCTTTGGCTTTTCGGGGTTTAGATGCCCTGACAAATTCTGGACTTGCTGCTATTGTAGCTGCCTTCAAAGGCTATGATGTGATCCATTTTCATGCTTTAGGTCCATCCTTATTTAGCGTTATTCCTCGACTGCTGTCATCAGCGAAAGTGATTGCCACCTGTCAGGGTTTAGATTGGCAACGGGGGAAGTGGGGTAAATCTTCCAGTCGAGTGATTCGTCTGGGGGAGAAAATGGCAGCTCAATATGCCCATAATGTAATCGTGGTTTCCAAAGCCCTGCAAGATTACTTCAAGCTTACATACGACCTGGATACAGAATATATCCCTAACGCCCCTGGTATTTATGCCAAGTCAGATCCAGAGTTCAATTTTGTTAAGTCCCAGGGTTTAGAGCCAGGTAAATATTTGTTATTTTTAGGTCGATTGGTACCAGAGAAAAGACCTGATTTACTGGTGCAAGCTTTCCAGAAATTACAGCAATCAAATTGGAAACTAGTTCTAGTCGGGGGATGTAGCGATACTACGGAATATATTGCCCAATTACAGGGTTTGGCGGGGGATGACTCCAGGGTGATTTTTGCTGGGGAACTCAGAGGAACTCGTTTGGCAGAAATGGTTCGGGGGGCGGGGATTTTTGTCCTGCCTTCAGATTTAGAAGGTTTACCTCTAGCAATGTTAGAAGCCATGCGGGAAGAAGTGCCTGTAGTAGCTAGCGACATTCCACCCCATCAACAATTAATTGGTAGCGATCGCGGAAGTTTATTTAAAGCAGGGGATCTTGCTTCTTGTACGTCTGTACTGGAAAAAGCCATGAGTCAACCACAGAAATTAGCTTCCTTGGCGCAAAAAGCCCACAGATATGTCCGCCAGAACTACACCTGGGACAAAATTACTGCCGATAACTTGGCGGTGTACGACCAGGAGTCCAATATCGATCCCAGGCGCATAACTGATTCGGTTAAGCGCAATCCTGACTCTGTAGCAACCAAAGTCACCCAAAAAGTTACTCGATAACTGACCTTACGGAAAACAACTGGAAATCAATAGTTTTAGTAAGTTATGAAAACATAACACTGAATCCTTTTCCCCTTAACCTTTTCCCAATCTTCACAGTTCAATGAGTGCGTAACATCAGTCAATAAGTAAAATGTCTAATCCCATCAAACAAGATTCCTATGATTCCAGTCTCGAAGCGGTCATGGAGTCTGTAACCTTAAAAGATGATATTCGGTCTTCCAAAACCATTAACTTTTTGCTCAAGCGTACTATAGATTTGTTACTCTCTAGCATTCTATTATTATTTGCCACCATACCTTTGTGCATCGTTATTCTTCTGATTAAAATTGACTCTCCTGGGACGGTTTTCTTTAGCCAAACCAGGATTGGCTTGCAAGGGAAACCCTTTAAATTATTAAAATTGCGGACGATGGTGGAGAATGCCCCCAAGTTGCAAACGTCATTAGAAAGCAGTAATGAAATAGAAGGAGAAGTCCTCTTTAAAATTAAGCAAGACCCTCGGATCACGAGAGTTGGTAAATATCTGCGTCGCTATAGCATTGATGAAATACCTCAATTGATTAATGTGCTGAAAGGTGACATGAGTTTAGTGGGACCTCGCCCTCTCACCCTTAGAGATTCAGCTAAATTGCCAGCAGATCAGTTAATTCGTCACAAAGTTCTTCCTGGCATCACTGGGTTTTGGCAGGTTTCTGGGCGCTCAGAAACTAGCTCAGAGCATTTGGGGAAATGCGATCGCTTTTATGTCAACAAGTGGTCTTTAGGTCTGGATTTTTTTATTTTACTGAAGACTGTTTTCGTCGTGCTGGCGGGAGAGGGGGCGTACTAGAATGATGACACAGGGAATTTCATCCTAGATCTTAGAATAGCGATCGCCTTGCTTTTTGCTTGTTTATTTTTGCAAGATTAAAGATTAAGTATTAATTTTGAATTGTTGGGGTACAAGCTCGTCAAGCATTTTCGACTAGAAGACTTTTCTTCGATTGAATGGTTAGCTACTCAAGCTGTTGCGAAGCATAAAGAAGGTAAATTAGAAGACGCGATCGCCCCTATTGCCCAGAGGTAAATCCAATTGAAAGAGTCTGGCAATATGTTAAATTTCGTTGGCGACGCGGAGCTAGTCCTTTAGGGCGATCGCTTTGGTTTATTAATCTAGATGATGTTAAAGAAAAAGTTGCTCAAATCTTAAATTCTTTAAGACAAGACATTATTATTTCTTTAGCTGGATGGGATTGCTTTCAAAGTGCTTTATCTCTCTAGTTAATTTTGCTAGGGAAAAGGGAAAAGCTGGGCGATCGCTACTAAGCTGTTAATCATTTAAACTGCACGTCCAGAAATTCCCTTTAGTATTGGTCAAAGCAATGCCCGCATCTACTCTAAGGGAACAATGAAAATCACCTTTGATGATGTAGCAGGAATTGATGAAGCCAAGACAGAGTTATACGAAATAGTCGATTTCTTGCAACATCAGACTAAATACTCGCTTTTAGGGGCAAAAATTCCCAAGGGTATTTTATTAATCGGGCCTCCAGGGACAGGAAAAACTTTATTGGCAAAGGCGATCGCGGGAGAAGCGCAAGTGCCGTTTTTCAGTATCTCTGGTTCAGAGTTTATTGAAATGTTTGTTGGTGTGGGTGCATCACGGGTAAGGGATTTATTTGACCGCCCTAAAAAACAAGCTCCCTAGATCGTCTTCATTGATGAATTAGATGCTTTGGGCAAGTCTCGTGCTGCGGTGGGAGTATTTATGCAGGGCAACGATGAACGGGAGCAAACCTTAAATCAATTATTGGCAGAAATGGATGGGTTTGAACCCAACACGGGAGTAATTCTACTGGCTGCGACGAACCCGCCCAGAAGTTCTCGATCCCGCTCTGTTACGCCCTGGTCGTTTTGTTTTAATCGTCAGATTGTCGTAGCAAGAGATTTTGGAAGGAGAAACCCTGCGATCGCAACTCAGTCTAGCTCACACAACCACAGATACAGAACAGTGGCTAAAAACAGGAAAATTTACACCAAAGCAACTACTTGCTGCCCATCAAGCTAGATCTAATTAGTACTCTTCACAAGATCCTCAAAATACTTTTCTAATTTATAGGTCAAGCCTGAAAACAGCAAAAGTGAAACATTGAGGTACCTAATGAATTTGAAAGTAAATACTGCAAATACTTCTCTTAAGGAAATCAGAAAAGAAGTCCGTCACCTAGTTGACATTCATAGTCTAGATTGTGAACAGGCTATTTCTGAGCCAATTTTTCTCACCAGGGGAATGGAATTTGGTTGAATGTGAGCTAGAAGAACACGGTTATTCGTTAATGGGAAATTCGATTAATGATCTTTTAAGGTGTTAATAATCCAGATTTACTGAAGACCTAAGTAAATGGATATCAATACTTACTAATGTTCTTAAAATGCAAGTAACAAAATTATTCTGTGCTGGAGTGGAGCAAGATGAAAACCAACAATAAAGATTTCGTTGATCGTCACTTTAATAACTTCAATATTTTAGTATTAGCAGTAGTGATCACCATGCTTACGGTGATAGCAGCTAATACACAGGGTAATTTTGATATCAGTTTTAATTCTAATGTGCTTAATAAGTTACTTGCGCCAACTCAAACTAAATAGCTGCATCGCTTCTTTAATCCCCATGCCTCTTGCAAAAGCATTGGGAGCATATTTTAAAGTTTCGTCCAGTTTATTTATTTAATTCGCTAAAAAAAGCCCTAAAGGACGACGCGCAGCTAGTCCTTTAGGGCAAATGAGACCGAAGGGAATCCTTTAGGGCTTTAGCATAAACGATCGCCTATAAATTAGAAAATTTAATTACCTAACTGCACTTCTCCGTTAACCACCTGTACGAGATAGGTAGGGATTTTAACTTCAGGATCATCGAGATATTCCCCTGTTTCAAGATTGATATTTTGCTTGTAAATCGGCGCTGCAACTTTAATCACTCCTTGGCGATCGCCAACTATCCCACGAGACAAGACATAGGCTTGACTAAAAGGATCGAAGTTACTCAGGGCATAAACGCGATCGCTTTCTCCCAGACGAAAGATTGCTACCTGTTCATCGTTAAACAGGGCGCAGACTCCTGTATTGGGCTTGATATCGGATACTTTACACACGGTTGTCCACTGGGTCATGACTTGATTAGAAACTGTTTGAATCATAAATTGTTTAGCTTTGGGCATTACTACATTCTTCTGAATCATGAAATGTTCCAACACCCTTTAACTGCTAACTATA
>JBEANW010000250.1:0-2634 GCA_041165225.1 Cyanobacteriota bacterium
ATCCGTAAACAGTTGAGATCCTGGGGTGGTAAAGCAAATGTGGGTAATTGATGGGGAAAGTAGCTAATGCTGGCGCTATGTTGGTCGCTACTAAGAGCTTGGGTTAAATTAAGACCTGCTCCTTGAAAAGATAGATCGTAGGCATAGACATGATTGGAAGTCAGTACAGTATCCTGAATGGGTAATGCTGTAATGGCTAAAACATGTAGATTTTTACCCAAAGCGATCGTCTGCTGCTCACTTTGGAGAATCGTCGTAGCTAATTTAGAACCCTTTCCTGATTCGGTGCTAAATACTTTCAGACTAACCATCTCAGGCTGTTTGAGAGCTATCCAAACCGTCACCGCATCTGGTTGAACATGACGCAGCATCGGACCCGCAATAATTAACGGAAGCTGCTCTAATTTTGGGAGAAACTGAATAGCTGAATTGGGTTGAGCCAAGAGAAGAATAAACTGCTTAACTGATGAATCGTTCTGATATGTGATCCTAGCAGAAAGCAACTATTCAGAGTATGGCTCATTTTGCAGAACTACTTGTCCTTACCCATGAGGAAAAACCAAGAACTAAAAACTAAGAACTAATTAATGTTGTAACTTGAGCAAGACTCCTTGTACCTGTTGATAAAAAGTATCTTGGCGATCATAATAAGATTTTAATTCGTTAAAACGATTGACGCTCAAGCTGTGGTTCTGCACGATTTGTCGAGATTGGGTGCAATAACGATTGGCAATATTCTTTATTTCAGGCTTGAGAATATCTATGGTTGATTGTTGATCGCAGAGAATATTTGGCGGGGGTTCGTTGATCAGATTTTTAATCTCTTGGTAAACTTTTCTTCTTAGTAGCTCCACTTCGTAGCCAGCCTTGGCGTAGCTTTCGGTTTCTGTGGGGGTGAATTGTTGTCCGTAGGCATTGTTAGCCAGGGTAACGATAATTGGAGAATTTACATTAGATGAATTGATGGTTATTTCGGGAGTTAACCCCGAAATAACTCCAAGAGATGCCAAAATACTACTGCTTATAAGGCGCACCCATAGTTGGTTTAATTTAGGTAAAGTCAAATCAACGTTTAACATCATCAATAATAATTACGGTAATTTTAGAATATTGCTATCTACATGGAGTTGATTTAGGCACAATAAGTTCCTGTTTTAGTCCTATTTACCGAAAAATTTACTTAAAATGCGTTATGTAGTCATGCAAAATAAATTTCCTGGTTGAGATAGGGCGGTTGAGATAGGGCAAAGAGTCGGCAAAAATAACCTAGAGCAAAAACCTTCCGAGATGAGCTACAAAAAAAGCCCTAAAAGACGACGCGGAGCTAGTCCTAAAGGATAAGCTTCGCAAATGCTTTAGCATAAACGATCGCTCTTAAAGTAAGCAGGACAAAAGTAAAGTACGTGAGGTGAATCAGAGTTTTTGAAGATCTGTGAAGCTATAACGATATATCGCGATATATCGTTATACTAAAATCAGTTGGTTCAAAATAGAAAATAAACTTATGTTGAGAAACTTTTTCTTCGACTTTCCAGTACCAGCTTGGGTGGGTGATCATATCGATAACCCAGGGCTAGATTGGTTTTTATTTCAGCATAGCGAACATCACGGGAAACGTCGTCGTCATGGCTCATTGGGGCGAAATTGGGCAAATGACCATCGAACTCGCCGAGGCGACATTAAATTTATTCTGTTGGAGTTACTTGCCGATGAGCCAAACCATGGTTATAACCTCATTAAAGAAATGGAAAGACGTTATGGTGAATTCCGTCGTCTCAGTCCTGGTTCGGTCTATCCAACTCTTCAGATGTTAGATGAAGGGGGCTATTTAACAAGCGAGCAAGTTGCGGGAAAGCGTGTCTATACTATTACTAATACTGGCAAAGAACTTCTAGCAGAACGTTCCTCCCAAAGTACGTCGAACGCTGCTCATGGAATCGGTAATGTGCCTCCAGAATACAGTGAATTGCGGAATACTTTGACTGACCTAGCTGCCGTGGTGATGCAGGTAACTCGTAGCGCTAACACAGAACGCATGGGTCAAGTACGCGAACTATTAGAGCAAGTAAAACGAGATATCCACGCAATGTTGGCAGAAAAATAAACGTAGGAGATCTTGAAAACTACTAAAAAACCGAGGCGGAATTTTTTACACCTCGGTTTCTGTATGATATTTGTGGATCTCATATCCCAGATACCTAATAAATCAGGCAAGCCATAAATCATCATTTCAATAGAGCGATCGCAGACATAACTTGGCATGATAGGGACAACCAGAGGCTAAAATTCCGTAAATTAACTTTTAGCTGGTGCAGGGATAGAAACATCCACTAGGCTAATTTCTTCCTTTAAATTATTCAGAGGCGGTTTCATGGCTTGAACATTACCCACTACCAGAGTAACTAGCTGATCGGGCTGGAGGTATTTCTGTGCAGCATCCAAGATATCTTCTCTGGTGGTGTTTTCAATTTTATGCTGATATTCAAAGATGAAATCTTCGGGATAGTCAAAGTATTCATAACGCATCAAGCGAGATAGAGTTTGACTAGGATTTTGGAAATTAAATACAAAAGAATTGAGGATCGACTCTTTGGCATTGGCTAATTCTTGCTCTGTAACTAGCTCATTACGCAA
>JBEANW010000251.1:0-7582 GCA_041165225.1 Cyanobacteriota bacterium
GATCAACGCCATTGGGCAAGAGAACTATCTTCTGGGGATCGATGCCGATTTCTGTGACTAAAATCTCTTTGAGGGTGGCACTAACACAGGCAATCACATCACATTGGCGATAAGACCATAATTCTAATTTCTTGGCAATGCCATCCAAGATCAAGGCTTTCCGTTCGGCCTTGGCTTCGTAATAGAGCAGTGCCTCCACCTGGAGAATCCAGGGAATACCCTGGCGCTGAAAAATCCACCCCAGACATTGAAGAGTTGCGGCATATTCAAACACCCAATCAACTTTGCTGCCGATCTCCCGCCAACTGCGCCAGCTATTATAAGCGCCTAAACCCAGACGAACTAGATCGATCGCCAGAGTACGCAGAAATCCCTTACTCACTGCTACCCCAGAACCTTTGGCTGACCAGGATTGAGGAGTGCGATCGCCAACAATAAAAGTTTCCACCGACCAACCTTGAGATTCAAAACCTTGAATTAAACCCAAAACACGGGAACGGGGGCCTGACATTTCGGCATTAGGATTGGTGGATATTCTGGGGGCAGCGGCGATAAAACCGAGTTTTTTCACTGAAATACTCCTGATCTAGGTCAAGGGAAAAGTTTACACCTTAATCAACTTTATTATTATCTAACTGACGTTATGAAAATAGATCAATAGACCCCTTTCCCTTTTCCCCTTTCCCTTTTCCCCTTTCCCCAATCTTCACAATCCAATGGGCGTGCAACGTCAGCTATCTAAAGCGATCGCCGTGACCGATAATGGCTCTAATTTTAGCTGGAGGTTTTTGCCCCAGAGAAAAGCTGAACCTGATTTGTCCCAAGTAACAGTTGTTGATTCGGGGGTTTCTCCCCTAAGTACCCAAGGTCTGAGAAATTTGAATTTTGCTGGGTAGTGATTGAGGGCGATATTTACTTTTTGTTGAGCTTGACCTTTGTTGAGGAGTAAAATACTCAAAGAGCGATCGCCCTTGTCATAGCTTGCCCAAGTAGTTACTGTTCCTGTGGCGTTGGCATAGACCATTTTTGGTTTGAGAAACTGATTCCAAACCTTAAGGGCATGACCCATCGGGGTAAGCTGATAATTAGCATCAAAAGCACTATTGTCTTCCGCTAAAGAGTCTTTTTCGAGCCATCTCGATGTCCAAAAATGAGCATATTCTACCCCATTAGTACTTAAAGTCTGTCCCAACATTTCAAAGTTATGGAGCATTTTCCAGGTATTGTTGGGCTGGATGACAGTCGGATTGAAAGAGCTATTTTCCGTAACATTGAGCTTTAACTCTGGTTGATAAGTGGCGATCGCTTTAACTGCATCCTGGAGGTTGTAATCATATCGATCAGGGGAATCTCGCCATGCCTCGTAATTCTCTTGCCAGGAATACTGATGAGTGACGAGGAAATCTACATCATTTTTGACGATGGGCATCACGCGACTCCACCAATCATCATTGGGTTTAATCCTCATGCCGTTAGCACCGATCTTAATCGTCGGATCGACTGCTTTCATTGCTTGAGCCATACGTACCACTGTTTGACCATACTGTTCAGGAGTCCAGTTAATTAGCTCATGGTGCGGGACATTGCTCTCATTACCGATCTCCCAATACTTCACCTGATATCCCTTGATGAGGTTGGCATATTTAACCCAGGCGGCAGCAGCAGCGACTACCTCTTCGGGAGTAACATGGGGAGCGCCTCCTTGATATGCGATCGCGTCTATCCCCACCACAATAAATGGTTCGGCTTTAGTTGCCTGGCAGATCTCCATAAACTGGTCGAAATTGAGTTTATTCCACCAAGTGCCATCAGGCTTAGAAAAGCTGCTCACCTGCCATAAACTGGGGTCTTTAATCGCTACTTTCGGATTATCTGGTTCTTGAGGATCAAACAGATAATATTCATTGGTGGCAAAGCGTAAAGTCCCTAACTGGAGCTTCTGTAACGGCTGGCTAATGTTCGGGAGATCAGCGATAAAATTCAAACCCAGTCCCAAATGATGCTCCGTATCCGCAACCGTCTGTTCCACATCAACGATAATTTTTTGATCTACCGCCAAAGTTGGTATCCCCACTACTGCTAAAGCCAGGGCAAGCAAGGCAATTCCTAACAGCGATCGCCATTTAATTCTATTCCAAGTCATTGGTTCTGCTCATCTGAAGTGATCTGGGCGGGGACATCGGCGGCAAAAGTGGGGGAAGCACTCAGATCTTTATAGCCGATAACCGCTCTAATATAGGGCAAACACCAGAACAAGAACCAGAAAAAGCCTGCATGTCTTTTGGTAAAAGCTGTCCAAGGGGCGATGGGAAAGTTTTTCACCTGCACTACTTTTTTAAGTCGTTGACCAATGGAAAGATTCGGATCAGCCCAACTACCTGTCACGCTATTTTGGGAACAGGTGCCGACAAACCCTGGAGCAGCCCACACCGAACAGCCTAACTGACGAGCCCGCAAGCCATAATCAATATCCCCCAGGGTATGAACAAATGCTGCATCAATGTTGCCTACTTTTGTGGCTACACCACGGGGAATTAAAACACAATTACCATACATCGTGTCACACTCTTGGATCTGCTCACTAGGCTCTAAAAACTCTAGCTTGTTGGAATACCAATTTTTTGACTTGATAGCACCACCATAGGTAGGTTTGCCAGTAAGAGGATCTTGAGTTGAACCGACTACAATTGCCTCGGAATTACCTCTTTGAATCAAATCAAAATGAATGTCTAAGAGCTTCTGGAAAGCTCCAGGATCTAAGATCGTGTCATCGTTCAGCCAGACATAATAATCATAATCACCTTTGAGAGCCTCCCCGAACGCCATTCGCATCCCCCCAGCCCAAAAAAGATTGCCATCCCCCTGAAATAGTTTTACCTCTGGATAATCTTGCTGAACCGCCTCAGAAGTACCGTCAGAACTACCATCATCCACCAGATATACCGTATATTTAACTTGTTGTTGTTCCAGCCTTTGCAAACAGGAAATAGTTATATCTCGCCGATTGTGACAGGTCATAATAACTGCTATTCGGGGATTACTGACTGAATCAATAATATTGCTCATGGTTGTTGATCGAAAGAGGGGGTATATTGCTCAAAGTTTGGTGGCGATTTATTATTCTATCAACATTGTATTATTTGGATTCTTGCGTGGCGATCGCTAACTAAAAGCATTACATCGGTAGTCCTAAAAAGGAAAGGATAAGAGAAAATAGCAAGATCGTCAAAAATGGTCGAACTCGTCACGGAAAACAAAATTACAGGTGCAATATATTGAGAGGGGCGAAAAATCATACTCTCCCTCGACTCTACTCAATCAAAGATCACCGTGTTAATTGGGTTGAGAGGCAGCGTGAAGACATAAAAAATAACCCCCGCTCCTAATAGCGTTATGGTCAAGCTGAAAATTAGCACCCAGCGATCTGGTGGTTCGTATATATCTTCGTCTATGTCATGGCGAACAGCAAAGTAGTGATAAGTTGAAAGTATCACTGTGGCAAGTCCTACCAAGGAAAATATCAGTCCTAACTTCCAGCCATTGCCAGGAGTATTAGTTACTGGCGGTTTAAAAAAACGCAGGCGGACAATAACAACCCCAAAACCCATTAAAGAAATTGCTGTCCGCATCCATGCCAAATAAGTACGCTCGTTTGCTAAGTGATCTCTAATACGAGAAGAACTTCTTCGTTGGGATTTTTCTAAATTCACTACACCTACTATTTCATACTTAAAAAGCTAATTAACCCACTAATTGACGCTTATTAGCTGACGAGTTAGATAGATCTTGGCTTTGCTCAAAGCATCTAATTTGACGAGTTTCAAGATAGACATTTTGCTCTAACTGCAAGTTGAGACGGGCAAATTCTTCGCGATTTAAATGAACAATCACCGAAGATCGATCAATCAACATTACCTCTAATTGAATTTCCCAACCCAGATGAATAATTCGTTCAACTTTTGCTAAGACACTGTATTTTTGGGGAGTGGTAAAAACTTCAAAATCGTGAGGACGAACAAAAAAGTTGGAGGCAGGATTAACTGGATTAGCGCGATCAAACATTGGGCTGGAGTGAGGCAGAACATTTACTTCCCCCACAAAGCTCATCACAAAAGGATTAGCAGGATGGTCATAGATCTCAGCAGGAGTGCCAATTTGCTCAATTTTGCCATGGTTCATCACCACAATTTTGTCGGCTACAGCCATTGCTTCTTCGCGATCATGAGTCACAAAAATACTGGTTAAATGAACTTCATCGTGAAGACGACGCAACCAGTTACGTAATTCCAGGCGGACTTTGGCATCTAACGCGCCAAAAGGTTCATCGAGGAGCAAAACTTCAGGCTGTACGGCTAAAGCACGAGCGAGAGCCACCCTTTGTCTTTGCCCTCCAGAAAGTTGACTAGGATAGCGATCGCCAAAACCTTCCAATTGAATTAACTCCAACAGTTCGTTGACTCTAGCTTTAATTACTTTACGGGATTTTTTACGGATATCTAGCCCAAAGGAAATATTTTGTCTGACAGTTAGATGTTTAAATAAAGCATAATGCTGAAAGACGAAACCGATATTACGCTTTTTAATCTCAAGATTAGTAGTATCGCGGTCATTAATCTCGACTTTGCCTTGATCGGGAGCCTCTAAGCCAGCAATGGTTCTCAGTAAAGTAGATTTGCCAGAACCAGAAGGGCCAAGTAAGGCGACCAAAGTTCCAGGTTCTACATTTAAATTGATGTTAGCTAAAGCTTGAAAGTTACCAAATTGCTTAGAGACGTTAGAGATGTTGATACTCATAATGGTTAGTTGCTGAATTAATGATTGTTAGTAATAGTTAGTTAATGATGGGTTTTGGTTTCGAGTATTTCTTTTAAAATTAAAGTCAATACCCCCAAAGAAGCTAAAATCGCTGCTGCACCAAACGCGGCTTCTGCCTGATAGTTTTTGTAAGCCTGTTCGACAAAAATTGGTAGGGTAGCTGTTTTGCCCAGAATACTGCCCGACACTACGGACACCGCCCCGAATTCCCCCATTGCCCTGGCGTTGGTGAGCAAAACACCATATAGTAAACCCCAGCGAATATTCGGCAGGGTAACGCGAGAAAAAACTTGCCAATCACTTGCTCCCAAGGTGCGAGCTGCGGTTTCTTGGTCCTCCCCAATTTCTTCGAGGATGGGAATAACTTCCCGCGCGACAAAAGGCAGGGTAACAAAGGCGGTAGCCAGGACAATTCCTGGAATAGCAAACAGAATTTTAAGGTTTAAACTTTCTAATAGATCGCCTAGCCAGCCATTTTTGCCATAAAGCAGCACGATAGTCAAGCCAGCAACCACAGGGGAGATAGAAAACGGCAGGTCAATGATGCTTAGTAATAAAGTACGACCGCGAAACTGATTCCGTCCAATTACCCAGGCAGCACACAGACCAAATACGGTGTTGACAGGAACGGTAATCGCCGTAACGATTAACGTTAAGATCGTTGCCTGCCAGAAATCTCTTTGGTTGATGGAAGTTAGAAAGACGTTAAAACCCTGGTGGAAGGCTTCATAGAAGATAGCGATCGCGGGAATTAATAATAATAATGCTAAATAAAGTAGAGCGATCGGCAGTAAAATGGACGATATTTTTAGTTTAGCGAGCATAGCGACGACTCCACTGTTGTAAAAGATTGATCAGCAACAAGAGTAATAAAGAAACCAGCAACAGCACCGTACCAATTACCGTGGCTCCAGCGTAGTCATATTGCTCTAATTTTTGGAACACTAAAACAGGCGCAATTAAATCTTTGAAGGGAATGCCTGATGATACTAATACAACTGAACCATATTCCCCTACGGCTCTCGAAAACCCTAAAGCTGTCCCCGTTAAAATTGGCGGAATTAGGGGTGGTAAGATAACCTTCCAAAAGGTTTGGGAGTCCGATGCTCCCAAAGACCAAGCAGCCTGTTCAATTTCTGGTTCGAGTTCCAGCAAGACTGGCTGTAAAGTACGGACGATAAAGGGCAAAGAAATAAACAACATTGCCACGAATACCCCCAGTCTGGTAAAAGCAATTTTGATACCCATCGGTGCAAACAACTGTCCAATCCAGCCATTGTGACTATAAACAGTGGCTAAAACTAAACCAGCTACAGAAGTCGGAAGGGCAAAGGGAATATCGATCGCCGCATCGATAATTTTTTTACCAGGAAATTGATAACGGACTAAAATCCACGCAATCAGAGTTCCCATAATACCGTTAATCAGTCCTGCTGCTAAAGCCGTCACAAAGGTAACTTCGTAAGCGGAGAGGGCAACAGGATCAGTAGCAATGCGCCAAAATTCACTAGTCCCGATGGTTAATGATTTAGTGATTAAGGCTGCCAGGGGCAAAAGGAGAATGAAACTTAAATAGCTGATAGTTACTATCCAAGGGAGAGAAAATCTGCTCGATTTAGCTTGTTTTTGCTTGGGATTCAAGGACGCTTTCAAATTGGACAGAGAACTAGTCATGGTGCAGATCTTTAGAAGATGCTTAGAAGATTTTTAATAGAATCGACGCTTAAAATTATTTTTGGTTGATTTTGTTCATCATCTTGTCAAATCCTGCCCCATCATCAAAAAATTGCTTCTGGATTTTATCCCAACCACCTAAATCTTCGATGGTAAATAGTTTCTTAATCGGTGGATATTGTTGAGTAAATTCTTGGCTGACTTGAGGATCAATGGAGCGAAAACCAACTTGAGCAAACTCTTTTTGGGCTTCCTTGGTAAAGAGAAATTCGCTAAAAGCCTGAGCAACTTCCCTCGTGCCGTGCTTATCAACATTGGCATCCACTACCGCGACGGGACTATCAATGGAAATGTTGTAATCAGTAGGAACAATGTAGGGCAGAGCCTCACCTTTTTGATTAGCTAGTAAAACTTCGTTTTCGTAATTGATTAAAACATTACCCTGTTGCTGTTGATAGAATACATCACTCGCTTCGCGGGCATCTTTAGGCAAGACGGGAACCTTGGCAAAGATCTTTTCAGAGAAGTCTGCTGCTGCTTGCTCAGTTCCCCCTGCTTGGGTTACAGAACCCCAAAGAGCTAAATAATTCCATCGCGCACCCCCCGAAGTTTTGGGGTTGGCGGTAATTACCTCAACACCTTCATTGGTTAAATCTGACCATTTGGCTACCTTGACCGTATCATCACGTTTGACGATCGCTGCTACGGATTTATGGACAATCGACTTATTGGGTAATTCTGCTTCCCAATTAGGTTGGATTAATCCCGCCTCTTCAATTTTTTTAGTGTCTAAAGCTAACGCCAAGGCAACAACATCTGCTTCCAAACCATCGATGACAGCGCGGGTTTGCGAGCCAGAACCACCGTAACTCTGCTCAATAATTACATCCTGTCCAGTTTTAGCTTTCCACTGTTCCGTAAACTTAGGAATGATTTTCTCATAGGCACTTTGAGTAACAGCATAAGAAACTAGAGTCAGCTTGGTCTCTTCTGGTTCTTTGGCTTGAGCTTCGCTATTCTGACTAGCTTTATCTGGAGAAGCAGAACAACTAGCAATTACTCCACTAGCGACTAGTCCTGTCAACATCCAACC
>JBEANW010000252.1:0-3409 GCA_041165225.1 Cyanobacteriota bacterium
AAGTCATCTCTCTTTGATAATCTGGAATGAACAATTCATTAGTATCCTCATCTAATCCATCTCGATACTTTTGAATTAGGATTTCAATAGGATATTCTTTAGTATCGTAATCAACAGGCTGTTGCTTTTCACGGATTTCTGCTTCTGCATTTTCTCTGCGTTCATCCGTAATTTCTAAGGTTTCTAGTTTGGGTGGCATATTGAAAAATTTTTAGCTACATTAATTTACTCATATCCCATATTCAGTTCTTGAGCTTGAACAGGAAATTCATCAAAAGATCAGACTCTTTTAGCATCAATGTCATTTTTATATTCCACTAAGTCCTGATGAAATAAAAACTTTTAGAATATCTCTGTCAATTATATAAAATATGATCTACTAAAAAATTATAATATGCCAATCCTGAAGCCCTCCGTAATATTATCGCCGAGGCGATCGCAGCTCATTGAAAAGATTTAAAGATTTACTCTTAAAATCAGAACATTTCTTGAATTGCTGCTTCCAGGGCGATCGCCATATGAGTCCAGTGAGTCCCCCCCTGACAAAAAACAATATAGGGTTCTCGCAAAGGGCCATCGGCGGAGAATTCCGAGGTACTACCATCAATAAATGTGCCACCTGCCATCACTAATTGGCTGGCGTACCCAGGCATTGATCCAGGAATGGGTTCTACATAGGAATCTACGGGAGAATGCTGTTGAATCGCCTTACAGAAAGCAATGAGCTTTTCTCCAGACCCTAGCTGCACCGCCTGGATAGTATCGCGACGGGGTTCTAGGGGCAAAGGATTCACAGGATATCCTAACTGTTCAAAAACATAGGCGATGAGATGACTACCTTTAATTGCTTCCCCTACCATCTGGGGGGCAAGAAACAAGCCCTGAAACATCAGACGATTTTGCTCTAAAGTTGCGCCACCACTACTACCAATTCCTGGGGCGGTTAAGCGACAGGCTGCCATTTCAACTAACTCTTGATTGCCCGCAATGTAGCCCCCTGCGGTGACAATTGTTCCCCCAGGATTCTTAATCAGGGAACCTGCCATGAGGTCTGCCCCCACCGCTGTCGGTTCTAAGTGGTCAACAAATTCGCCATAGCAGTTATCCACAAAGCAAACCGTATGGGGATTTTGCTGTTTAACAGACTCCACAATCCGTTGGATCTCTGTAATGGATAAACTTTGTCGCCAGGAATAACCACAGGATCGCTGAATTAAGACCAAACGAGTTTTACTACTAACGGCGGTACTTAATCCTGTCCAATCCACCGTGCCTTGTGCCGTAAGTTCAAGCTGACGATAATCAACGTGAAAGTCTTTTAAAGAACCCTGATTAGAGCCTCGTAGGCCAATTACTTCTTCTAGAGTGTCATAGGGTGCGCCCACCACCGCCAACATCTCATCCCCTGGTCTTAGTATGCCGAATAAAGCACAGGCGATCGCATGAGTCCCCGAAACAAACTGTACCCGCACCGCAGCCGCTTCCGCCCCCATGACTTGAGCAAAGACTCGATCTAGAGTTGCTCGTCCCAAATCATCATGTCCATAACCACTAACACTAGAGAAATGCTGCACTCCCACCCGATGATCACGAAAGGCGATTAAAACTTTTTTCAGATTTTGCTTGACCTGAGCGTCAATTTTAGAAAAAATCGGTATTAGTGCTTTTTCTGCTTCTGATAGCAGGCGATCTGTTTTCATATTTTTAACGGTGTGGAGAGATATTAGTCTTGAGTCCTGAGTCGTCAATCGAGTAACGCTTTTGCAGTTTAGCTCGCTAATGGCACATTCTGATTAGTAATCTGAAATGATTTTTCCGACCTATTGTTCTAAGGATGAAAAGCAGATTTTATTGTTGTTGCTTCGGGAGTACTACTTAGTAAATGATGTATTAAATTACACCATGTATGGTTCTATAGAGTTGAATTTTAGGTTTATAAATGACAGTTACGACATCAGAAAAGATTCCTCCTGCTTGGGGAACAATCATCTACTTGGCGATAATTCACTTGAGCGCTTTATTTGCTATCTTTCCCAGCAATTTTAGCTGGAGCGCTCTGGGAGTAGCGTTTATACTATACGTAATCACCGCAGGAGTGGGCATTACCCTGGGATTTCATCGCCTCGTGTCCCATCGTAGTTATCAAGTTCCTCGACTGCTGGAATATTTTTTAATTTTCTGTGGTACTTTGTCGGGTGAGGGGGGTCCTATAGATTGGATTGGACTGCATCGGATTCATCATCAATATTCCGATCTAGAATCTGACCCCCACAATTCTTTGAAAGGGTTTTATTGGAGTCATCTGGGCTGGATGCTGTGTCAAAATCCTGCTAACGAGAAAATTGCTCGCTTTACTAAAGATGTTTCAGGCGATCGCTTTTATCAATTTTGTCAGTACGGCATGATTCCCATCCAGTTAGTTTTAGCGGGGACTTTATATTATTTTGGCGGTCTACCCTGGTTGATTTGGGGCGTTTTTGTCCGACTGGTAGTAGTATTTCACTGCACTTGGTTTGTGAACAGCGCCACCCATAAGTTTGGCTATAAAAGCTATGAATCTTACGACACGTCCCTTAATTGTTGGTGGGTGGCTCTCCTGACTTTTGGTGAAGGCTGGCACAATAATCATCATGCTTTTCAATATTCTGCTCGTCATGGTCTAGAGTGGTGGGAAATTGACCTAACTTGGATGATGATCAAGACTTTATCCTGGTTTGGTTTAGCGACTAATATCAAACTGCCCCCCAATAAAGAAAACTAATTGATAATCTTGCTAAACATCTACTCGATAGTTAAGTTCTAGTTCATCCCCAGGGATACCTCGTATTCCCCAATTAGATTGGGGAGTCTCGAAAATGGTTATTTCTAGATCTTGCGGTTTAATATCAGTGGTTTCCGCGATCTTTTGATAGAGAAGGCGGATCAAGTTTTTCTTTGCTTCCTCCGATCGACCTTCAAACATACTGATTTCAATGATTGTATAGTCACTACTGCGATCGCTAGGAAAGATAAAGTTTTCTGGCTCCAGAATAATAAACCGTTGGAATCTTTTTAGCTCTGGAGTGGCGATCGCTGATCTTAATGCCCCATGAATAGCGCGGGACAAAGCAAAACGTTTGGGTTCAATGTTTTCTCGTAACCCGTAGACTTTAATTTGTGGCATTTATTATTGACTTAAGCTATTTTCAGTTGATTCACCTCAAAATATCATTAAATATCATTTTTACTTAGTTCTACTCTGCTTGGAGATAGCGTTTAAGAAAATCTAAAGCATGGTTGCGTACTTCCAGATATTCATCTTTATTTTTGTTGTCACCCCGTGAGTGCATCTAGTTTAAAGAGCTTAGAGCTTTTGAGAAAACTAGTTAAATCTCTTGTGACTAGTAAGCTGCATATTTATCTAGCTCAC
>JBEANW010000253.1:0-6885 GCA_041165225.1 Cyanobacteriota bacterium
AATATTGGAGCGGTAAATACCGTCTGGCGTACTGTATCTGGCTGGAAAGGTACTAATACTGATGCCGAGGGTTTTGTTGCACCGTTAAAAGTCCTGGATCGAGATTGGAGCAAGATAACCCCTGTAATTCTGGGTCATGGTGGTGCAGCTAGAGCAGTAATTGCTGGCTTGGCTAACTTAGGATGCTCAGAAATTCATGTTGTGGGCAGAAACATCGATAAACTGGCTCGGTTTTATCAAAGCTGGGGTCACGCACCCAAAATTACTGCTCTGCTGAAAATCCACAACTGGGATAACTTAAGCAGTCTCATTCCTGCTGCGGACTTGCTGGTTAATACCACCCCTGTGGGGATGTCTCCTAATGCCGAGGCTTCCCCTGTGGAAGCATCCTTAATGCAGAAACTCAAACCAAAAGCGATCGCCTATGATTTAATCTATACTCCCAATCCCACCCAGTTTCTTAAGTTAGCTCAGGCTGAAGGAATAATGGCGATCAATGGCTTAGAAATGCTCCTGCAACAAGGAGTGGCAGCCCTCCAAATCTGGCTTCAACAACCAGTCCCTGTTGAAGTGATGCGGGATTCATTGAAAGAATATTTAGGACTTTGAGTGAACAGAAAAGCAGAAAAGTTGAGAACAAAGCTAGTTACCAATCGCCTCCTGCTCCCCCTCCATCGCTGTCACCACCGCCAAAGTCGCTACCCCCACCACTATCACTACTACCATAACCACCATAGTCATCAGACTGGGAGCTACTAGAATAATATTTTTTCCTTCTGGTGGCTCGGTGAATAAATGATCGATCAAAACTATATGATAATTTCTGAGCTTTAATTTTAGCGATCATATTTGAAGCAAAACCCAGTAATGAAATTAATCCTAGTATCAAAAATGCCTTAATATACCTCAGATAAGGATTAGGCTTAATTAGATCAACGTCCTGAAGTTCTGCAATAAGTCTTGCCATTGTGGCAATTACGCCCAAGTCAAACTTCTCTTCTCTAAATCGAGGTTTTATTTCTTCCTCAATTATTTGACTGATTTTCGAGTTAGAGAGAACTTTTTCAATTCCAGAGCCAGTTTCAATTTCTACACGATGCTCTTTGACTGAGACTAGAAATAAAATTCCATTATTTTCTCTTTTATTGCCTATTCCCCAGTCATTGAATAACTCCGAAGCAAATGATTTGGTAGAAGGAGCAGGAGATGTATCAGGAACTGTAACAACCGCTAGTTCAATTCCTTTACTAGATTTTAATTGGCTGATTTCTTGATTTAGCTGACTTTCAGTTGTATCGCTTAAGATGGATGCCTTGTCTGTGACCCAACCGCCATAAGTTTGCCTCGGATTGGAAATATCTTCAATGGTCAGAGCGTAACTAGGGCATGACCACAAAAGTATCAACAAACAAATAAAAGTAATCCTGAGCAAATGCTTTAGTTTGTTCATTAAATCAATTCGGCACAATAAACAATTATTTTCATGCTTTATTGTGCCTTATTTCTGGATTATATTTCTGGACTTGTCTGCTTAACCGATTCCAGGAATAAACTTCAATTTCTGCGCCGCTCTCCCCGCTACCTGTGAACAACTCAATTCACCACAGAGGATTTTACCCACCAACTGACCCGCAGCAGGACGTTTAACCCCCATTTTGTAGACGATTTTAGGCGCTTTAAAGAACAATTCAGCCAGGAAGTCGGCTTTAGCCAAGTTTGCACCCCATTCTTGATTTAAAGCTATTTTTCACTCCTTGAGTCGATTACCCAAATAGTTGAGCAGTAGATCCGTTGCTTGCTCTGCCGCCAAAGGCACACTAAAGAAGTATCCCTGCATATAGTTACAGTGCAAAGTTTTGAGCAGGTTCTTTAACTGTTCTGATTCTACGCCTTCAGCAATAATCTGGAGATTTAAACCTGCTCCCAAAGTAGTAATGGCGTTGATAATGGCGAAATTGCTGGAGTCAAAGCTGAGATCTTTGACAAAAGAGCGATCTATTTTAATGGTGCTAAAGGGAAAATCTTTGAGATAGCTGAGGGATGAATAGCCTGTGCCAAAATCATCCATAGACAGAGAAATACCCATCTGATGCAGATTTAACAATATCTGTTTTGCCAGATTGGTGTTACGCATCGTCGCTGTTTCAGTTATTTCTAACTCCAAGCAGTTAGGATTTAATTCTGTCTCCAGTAAAATGTGCTGGATGGTTTGTACTAGGTCATTATTATAAAATTGACGAGCCGACAAATTGACTGAGACGATTAAATCAGACAAGCCCATATTTTGCCATGCTTTTACTTGAGCGCAGGCAGTTTTTAGCACCCAGGCTCCAATATCGACAATCAGACCATTCTCTTCGGCAATCGGCACAAATAGATCAGGAGCAACTACCCCTAGATCAGGATGCTGCCAGCGAAGTAAAGCCTCTAGCTTGACAATTTTGTTGGTGTCAACTTCGATGATCGGTTGATAATAGATCGCAAACTCTTGGTTTTCTAGCGCATTGTGCAGGCTGTTCTCTAAATTTAGCAATTCATAGGCTTGGGAATTTAACCTAAAACTATAGTGTTGATAATCATTACGACCCTTGTCTTTGACCCAATAGAGAGCGACATCGGCATTTTTGAGTAACGTCTCCGCATCTTTGCCATCATCAGGAAAGACAGCAATTCCTAAGCTGCTGGTGATGTGTAGATAATGTTGAGCTAATTTGAATCCAGGCTTGAGGGCTTCTAGAATTCGTTTGGCGATCGCCGTGACATCATCTCGACAGCTAATTTCGGGTAAGAGCAGGGTAAATTCATCCCCACCCCAACGAGCAATGAGGTCTTTTTCTCGCACACAATCCTTCAGTCGTTCGACGACGCTTTTGAGTAACAGATCACCGATGGCGTGACCGAGGGTATCATTAATCGTTTTAAACCGATCTAAATCGATAAACATTACTGCCAGCATCTTATTGTGCTGATAAACATGACTTAAAGCTTTGGCTAGTTCGCGATCGAATAGGGCGCGATTGGGTAAATTAGTGAGAGAATCGTGAAAAGCCTGATGTTGAATGAGGGTTTGGGATTTTTTGTGTTCCGTCACATCGCGAAAGCTCCAAACTTGTCCCATAGTCTGCTCTTGCAGTTGCTGCACCTGGGAATAGCACTCTAATATTTTGCCATTTTTAAGTTCTAGAGAATTAAATTTATTGGCATCAAATTGGGTATATCTCTCTTTGAGACTGTTGGCGTAGGGTTCTGTCAGCTCCGTTAAGATCAAGGTCAGAATTTGATCACGATCAAGCTCGTCTTTTGTGGGCAAGCCCCAAATATCAATAAACTTTTGGTTATAGTTAACGACATTACCGTTTTCATTGAGGACTAAAATGCCATCGGCTGTGGCTTCTAGAGTTGCTTCTAGCAGAGAAATAGCACTGGCTAATTTTTGATTAACCTCTAGTAAAGTTTTATTTTGTTCCGCTAACTGTAAGTCTTGTTGATAGCGACGTAAAGCTTCTTCGACGGTGAGAATTAAATCCGTTTCATCCCAAGGTTTCGTCACATAGCGATAGAGAGCCGCCGCATTGACCAAATTTCCGACTGCATCAGCATTAGCTTGTCCTGTGAGTAAAATTTTGAGGGTGTCAGGATAGAGCGCATGGAGCTTAATTAATAGCTCATCCCCCATCATCTCAGGCATGATTTGATCGGATATAATCAGGGGAATCTGAATCCCCTCGGCAACTAATTCGGCACAAAGAGCGATCGCCTCTGCTCCACTATCGACTAATTCAATTTCATATCCTTGACCTAAAGAGCGTTTAAGCTGTTCTCCCAAGCTTTTGAGAATACCAGGTTGATCATCAACACAGATAATGGCAGCGTTCATCTCATTACTCAAAAAATTATTCGGGATGAGCATTGACTGTGAAGAGGAACTGATGCTTTTTTCTCTGCCCATATAAATTGACCGTTTAACAAGATCTTAAATCTGCCTGTATTTATATACTGCCCATATTTCCCCAATAACTAACTAAATTAGTTACTGAATATTACCCGCTAGTTGATCTGTTAAAACGGGAAAAGGGAAAAGGGAAAAGGGAAAAGGGAAAAGGAGAAAAAGGCTACTTAGGTCAATGAAGGTTGGTTAAGCTGTTGCCGTTCATCCTTAACTAGGACAAACTAGATTTACGATTTAGCTGACGATTAATCTATGGATAATTCTCAATTACAAACAACTGAGAAAGATTGTTTATCAAAAGTGATTACCAATATCATTGATAAAATTCGCTGTTCTCAGGATATTAAGACGATTTTCACCATTACGACCCAAGAAATTCGTCAAGTCTTAGGGTGCGATCGCCTGATCATCTATCAATTCAATGATGATTGGAGTGGTCAGATTCTTGCTGAATCTGTCGGCGCGGGCTGGATCTCGTTGCTGGGGTCAGTAAATAACGCTGAAATTTTAGCTGATGGTTCTGTGCAAGCAGATCGTTGTCTGTTGCGAGATTGGTCGAGAAGAGAGGAGGGAGATATTTCTCAGCAATATAGTTTTCTGCTGTCAACTGAAGGGGCGCAGTATATTGAAGGGCAAAAGTTCACCGCAGTCGATGATATTTACGCCCAAGATTTTCTCGATTCTTATCTTCAAGCTTTAGAAGCCTATCAAGCCAAAGCCTATTTATTAGTTCCCGTTTTTCAGGGGGAGCAACTTTGGGGTTTGTTGGGGGCATATCAAAATGAAGCCGCTCGCATTTGGTCAGAGCAGGAAATTGAATTGATGAGGCAAATTGCCACTCATTTGGCAATAGCTCTGCAACAAGCTGAATACATCAGTCAGCTCAAGCTGCAAACCAGAGATTTAGAAATTACCCTCAAGGAATTAAAGCTAGCTCAACAGCAGTTAATTCAACAGGAAAAGTTAGCTGCCTTGGGTCAGTTAGTAGCGGGAGTTGCCCACGAAATCAATACGCCATTAGGGGCAATCCAAGCCTCAGCGGGGAATAATACCAAGGCTTTGATCGCTGCGATCGCTGAATTACCCAAATTATCGGAATTTCTCAATCCAACAGAAAAAGTTTTTTTCTTTAAGCTAATTGAAGAGGCGATGAGGAGCAAACCGATTTTTTCTTCTAGTGAAAAACGTCCCCTGAAGCGACAGATCACCGATCAGCTTAAGGAATACGAGGTGGATAATGCGCGAAATATTGCCGATCTGTTGATTGATATTGGAGTTGTCAAAGAGATTGAGAGCTATTTACCTCTTTTGAGACATGAAAAAGTTAGTTGGATTTTAGAGTTGGCTTATAATCTCACCCGCCTGTTGATTAATAATAAAACCATTCTGACCTCTGTAGAAAAGGCTTCTAAAGTTGTCTTTGCCCTCAAAAACTATGCTCGTTTTGATGCCAGTGAAGAAAAACATCTAGCCCAGGTGCAGGACGGAATAGAGACTGTCCTAGAGATTTACCACAACCAATTAAAACAAAACATCGAGATCGTTCGCCACTATCAAGATGTGCCAGAAATTCTCTGTTATCCTGATGAGCTAATTCAAGTCTGGACTAATCTCATTCACAATGGCATTCAAGCCATGAAACAGGGAGGCAGATTAACCCTCACCATTGCTTTAGAAAACGAGGGCATTAAGGTAGAAGTCGCTGATTCAGGATCGGGAATTCCGACCCACCTCAAAGACAAGATATTTGAAGCTTTTTTCACTACCAAACCCACAGGTGAAGGCAGTGGTTTAGGTCTACATATTAGTCAAAAAATTATTGATAAACATAATGGCACAATTGCAGTAGTTAGTGAGCCAGCAGATACTAAATTTACCATTTGGCTACCTTTGAACAGTAAACAGTAAACAGCAATCAGTGATCGGTTATTATGAGTGAATCTGCAATTTTGTGTGTTGATGACGAGGTTGTTATTCTCGATAGTCTTAAAGAACAGCTAAAACGTAAGTTCGGCGATCGCTTTATCTATGAAGTAGCGGAAAGTGCCAGTGAAGCTTGGGAGGTAATTGAAGAGCTACAGCAAGACGAAATTCAAGTAATCGCGATCGTTTCCGATTGGCTGATGCCTGGCATCAAAGGAGATGAATTTTTAATTCAAATTCATGAGCGCTTTCCGAAATTGATTACGGTCATGTTGACAGGACAAGCAGATGAAGAGGCGATCGAGCGAGCCAGAGAACACGCAAATCTTCACGCTTGCCTCCATAAACCTTGGACAGAAAGTGAATTAACTCAGATTATTACTTCGGCGTTAGATCAATAACTGATGTTACTCACTCATTGATTTGCGAAGATCGGGAAAAGGTTAAAGGGAAAGGGGAAAAGGGTTTAGTTTTTCTATTTTCATAACTCACTGAAACTATCTATTTCTCCTTCTTTTGGGTAACATCAGATCAATAAATCTGGATCAATCAACTTCAGGAAGACTAGCAACTTCCTGTTGACCTTCTAACGCTTTTGCTTGATCGATTAACGTTGCCGTTTGGGTTAAAGGATCGGTCGCCAAAGTATCTTGCTGCCTAAATAGAGCGATTAAACCCTGTTCGTAATTAGAAGCGATCGCCAAAAATGCACCTGCTAAAATGTAAATTGGCAATGGCAACATAAACTGTTTGAGCCAAATACTAAACTCCACCACCACAAATAAAATCCCTACACCAAACAACCAAGCTTTTAACATACCTTTTTTTCTGTTTTTAGATTTATCTTCGTTTTTACCACAAGAAGCTTTTAGCTTCTAGCTTCTTTAGATTACTCACAGCGAATTTCAGTTGTATAGAACCCATTACCTATTACCCATTACCTATTACTTCGATAAATTAATGTGTCTACTCAATTAAAAACTGCTGTAAGCTAATAGCCAGGGCGAAGCCCT